>CALDUF010000136.1 GCA_937923515.1 uncultured Flavobacteriaceae bacterium | reverse complement strand
CTAAAAGTACATCCCAGTTTTCGGTACCTCGCCATATTACTTTTTTCATTTCAGTTAAAGCTTCTGGATTGTAGCTTGCTAATTTTTCGGCTAAAGATGTTACTGCAACATCCAACGCCTCAATAGAATTAAAAACATCGGCATAAAGGCCTTTATCTTTTGCAAACTCCCAAGAAAAAAACGTTTCGGCATCTATACTCATTTGTGCCATTGCTATTTTGCCAATTTTTCGCGATACAGCAGGCTCTATCACAAATGGCCCAATACCTATACTCAATTCACTTAACCTGATGGATGCATAAGTTGTAGCCAAACAATAATCAGTAGCAGCGGCTAAACCTACACCACCGCCAACGGTTTTACCTTGCACGCGCCCAATAATCAACTTTGGGCATTTTCGCATGGCGTTAATAACTTTAGCAAATCCAGAAAAAAATGCTTTACCCTTTGCTTCATTATCTATAGCGATAACTTCGTTAAAACTGGCACCTGCACAAAACGTTCTATCGCCACCACTTTTTAAAACTATCACCCTAATGGCAATATTTGCTCCTGCTTCTACTATGGTTTGCTCTAGTTTTGCCAAAACATCACTAGGCATGGAGTTTCTATTAGGGTGAAAAAATTCAATATATCCAACATTATTTTCTATTGAAAGTGTAACGTAAGATTCCATACTTATACTTTTTTTAGAGGTTGAATATACCCAAAATTTGTGTAATTAAGCCGTTAAGCCTTATCAATAAATGCTAAAAATATTGGTAACTTTATAAAAAATTTATAGCTATGGGTTTATTAAGCTTTTTCTTTAAAAAACAGTCCAACAAAATACAGGAGTATTTAAACCGTGATGCCCTAATATTAGATGTAAGAACGCAACAAGAATGGAATGAGGCACATATTGCAAATGCAATGCATATTCCACTAGCCGATTTAAAAAACCATATTGAGGACATCAAAAAACTAAACAAGCCTGTAATAGCGCATTGCAAGAGTGGTGTACGATCTGCAAGAGCCACAAAACTCCTAAAATTTTATAAAATAGAGGCGGTAAATGGTGGTGGATTAGCCGATTTAAAACTATTTATATCTTAAGTTTTATAACTTCTAAGGCTTCTGGTGTTGCTATAGGTGTCTCGTTATATTGTAAGGTCCAGCCTAAAGAACTCGTTAAAATATAAAATTTAGAAAGTTCGCTTATTAATCTGTTTTTAGCGTTGTTTCTCATATCAGAAGCTGCAATCTTTTTTTTCAAAAGGTCTTTCACCTTGTTATTAATGGCGTTATAATCTTTAGCTTCAAACGGGTTTAAATAATCGGCTTGTACATCATAATACTCCAAATCCGGGTGTACTTTAAGCTCTTCTTCTGGAATATTAGTTATGGTAAGTATTTTATTAACTTCATCAATATCGAATTCTATTTTACTTAAATCGTACGCTATGGTAACCTCTGCATTAACAACAACTAGTGCTTTTTTTTCTGCTGATAGCAAATCTCCAAAAATATCTTTTGAACTTTTATAGGTAAACACTTCGCTAAAATTACCTTCTGACACTACCAACTTACCTACATTATTTATCTGCTTTTGTATTAATGATGCGCTCTCTTTTAACACTAATTGCTCTTCCTGTTTATCGCCACAATATTTAAAAGTGAATACTATAACAAGCGTAATAATAACACCAAATAGAATTTTTCGCATGCTCTAATTTAAAAATAATTTGAGAAACTAAATGCTTCGAGAACAATTTAAAAAGAAATAAAAATCTCGAAATTAGCGGAAGAGGTTCAACTTACAATTATGAGCCCATATTCTCAAACATCTCACAATTGCGTTTAAATAAAAAAAACATCAGTTTCCTTCGACATAAGAAGTCTAACTAATGCATCTGTTATTTCTAATAACACTACAAATATAACATTGCATTTTAAACTTTATATTAAAGTAACGTTACCTAATCTTTATTTTAAGTTATTTACTAAACATTAAGTATAATAGCTTAATTAAAAAAGAAAACACCAATTACAAATTCTATAGAATTTAATAACTGATGTTTTCTGTATGAACTGATTAATAGCACTTTAAATCTAACAATAAATGATTATATACTAATTAATTAATCGTTTAAGTGTGATAAAAAAAGTTTAAACGTATATTCATACCATTGTATTGTATAAGCCTATTTTTTGAAGAAAACTAAAAGGTGATATGTGGAAAAAGCGTACAAAATTGAGCCTTTAATGTGTTTAATTTCTGAATAAAATGTTGATGTGCTTGAGAATTTGGATGAAATGGTTTATGGCGCAATCCTTTTTGAATTGTATCTACAGTTGCCATAGTGTTGTAGCTTTCTTTTGAAATCCAAACCGTTTTAAAGTGTTCCCAAATATAGGAGATTGCCGTTTGATTAGGGTGTATCATATCTTCGGCATAAAAACGATAATCGCGCAGTTCATCCATCATTATTTCATACGAAGGAAAATAGTAGGTTTTATTTTCAAAATTTGGTGCTTCTTGATCTATAAAATTATGAATAGCTGCTATTAAGTGCGATTTACTTTGAGTGTTTTCAACAAAACCGTCTTTTAAATGACGCACAGGAGATACCGTGAAAACAAGCGTAGCTTTTGGATTTATAGTTGAAACTAATAATGCTATGTTTGATAAATACTGCTGTATTTGAGCCACAGACAATAACTCCTTTTTAAATTGCTTTTGTGGTAGTTTATGGCAATTAGCTACAATTTTATCAAACTCTAAAAAGCGATACACCCACGCCGTTCCTAAGGTGATTACAATATGGGATGCTTCCGTTAATTTGCGCTTTAAGCGTGTGGATGCTAGTTGTAACTTTGCCAATAATTCAGCTTTATCGGTATTGCTTAATGCTGAATGTGCATCAAAACAATGCCAACGCTCATTATTAAAAAAAATATCGGTTTCTGAATATGTATATCCCTTAACCGAATTGTCTAATAATGTCTCAACGGCTTTAGGATGGAATAATATACCAAAGGGATTTTGTGTATTCTGAAATTTAAAATAATCTAATGTTTTACCGATGTTTTCAGAAAAACAGGAACCTAAAAGTAGAATATTAGACTTATAATCTATAAGATTACTAGAGTGTTTTGATAATGGTATTTTAGTTTGAAGGTTCATCATTTTCTCTCTAAGTCGCAAAGGTGCAAAGAGATTTTGCTTTAAATTTATTCTTATAGATTATTTACAATTCTTGAAATACCATTCTTAATATATGCTTCGTTAAAATTAATTAACAGACCTAATTTCAATTCGGTGATTCTCAAATAAGTCAATAATTGTTTTGGATGGACTGCTTCTAGTTTCTTAACAGATTTCAATTCAATTATCACTTTATTTTCAACTATTAAATCTGCCCGAAAACCCAATTCCATTTTTAAATCTTTATAAAATACCGGAAGTGGATATAGTCGCTTAACCTCCAATCCTTCTTAAAGTAATTCGTAACACAGCACCTCTTCATAAACAGACTCTAATAAGCCTGGACCTAATTCAACATGAATATGATACGCTTTATCAACAATTATTCGAGCAATTTCATTTTCAGTCCTATTCCTTTGCGTCTTAGTGCCTTTGCGTGAGAACTATTTTATGTAATTAATTGATGCATTTAAAGCCTCAGTAATTCCTCCAGGGTTTTTACCACCTGCAGTAGCAAAGAAAGGCTGTCCGCCACCGCCTCCTTGGATAAATTTCCCAAGCTCTCGTACCACTTGTCCAGCATTTAAATCCTTACTAGCAACAAGCTCTTTTGATATGTAACACGACAATAACGCTTTTCCATTTTGTTCGGTAGCTAATAAAAGGAATAAATTATCAAACTGACTTCCTAAATCGAACGCTACATCTTTTAAACCTGCTGCGTCCAAATCTAGTGTTTTTGCCAAAAATTTAACATCGTTAACATCTTGGAGTTCATTTTTTAGTTCGCTCTTTATGTTTTTTGCTTTATCCTTTAACAGTGCTTCAATTTGCTTTTGCAAATTCGTATTATCTTCAAGTAATTTTTTAAGTGCTTTTACAGGCGCTTTGGCATTATTAAGCAAATCTTTCATTTCAAAATAAGCGGTGTTATTTTCAGCATAATAGTCTTTCACAGCATCATTGGTAATGGCTTCAATTCTGCGAATACCTGATGCTACCGCACCTTCTGACACAATTTTAAAATGCCATATATCTGCTGTATTATTTACATGTGTACCACCACAAAGCTCTATAGATTTACCAAAACGGATAGAACGCACTGTATCGCCGTATTTTTCACCAAACAAACTCATAGCACCATCTGCAATTGCTTCTTCTTTTGGCACATTTCGTTTTTCTTGCAAGGGTAATTTACCTTCAATTCTGTGGTTTACAAATTGCTCTACATCACGCAATTCTTCAGCAGTTAACTTTGAAAAATGAGAAAAATCAAATCGCAAGTATTTGGAGTGAACTGCACTCCCTTTTTGCTCTACGTGTGTTCCTAAAATTTCGCGCAGGGCTTGGTGTAATAAATGTGTTGCTGTATGGTTACATGCTGTTCTATGGCGTTGCTTAGCATCTACAACGGCCTTAAACGTTTCATCTAAATGTTTAGGTAAGTTTTTAGCAAAATGAATAATAACATTATTCTCCTTTTTAGTATCTAAAATGTAAACGACATCGCCATGTGTATCTTCTAAATAGCCTTTATCACCTACTTGCCCTCCGCCTTCAGGATAAAATGGTGTGATGTTAAATACCAATTGATACATATCGCCTTCTTTTTTAGACGTTACTTTGCGGTATCGTGTTACCTTTACATTAGCTTCTAAAGCATCATAACCTACAAATGCTTCCTCTGCATTATCAACTAAAATCGTCCAATCGTCAGTAGACATTTCGCTAGCTGCTCTAGAACGATTTTTTTGTTTTTGAAGTTCGGCTTCAAAACCTTTCTCATCTAACTTCATTCCGTTTTCTGAAAGAATCAATGCTGTTAAGTCAATCGGAAATCCATAAGTATCATACAATTCAAAAGCTTTTTCACCAGAAACGGTGTCACCTTTGGTTTCTTTAACAATACGATTTAGTAGCACTAAACCTTGATCTAACGTGCGCAAAAACGATTGCTCTTCTTCTTTAATTACATTTTCAATTAATTGTTTTTGGGCTTTTAGTTCAGGAAATGCTTCGCCCATTCTACTGCTTAAAATAGCAACCAATCTGTAAATAAAAGGTTCTTTTTTATCTAAAAAGGTAAAGCCGTAACGTACTGCGCGTCTTAAAATTCTACGAATTACGTATCCTGCACCGGTGTTACTTGGTAATTGCCCATCGGCAATAGAGAATGCAACAGCTCTAACATGATCAGAAATTACGCGAATTGCAATATCTACCTTTTCGTCTTTACCATAAGCGGTATTGGTAATGGTTTCAATCTCGCGAATTATTGGTGTAAATACATCAGTATCGTAGTTAGACTGCACACCTTGTAACACCATACACAAACGCTCAAAGCCCATGCCGGTATCAATATGTTTATTAGGTAAGGTTTCTAAACTGCCGTTGGCCTTTCGGTTGTATTGCATGAATACCAAATTCCAAATTTCTACCACTTGCGGATGATCCATATTCACCAAATCCTTTCCAGAAACTTTAGCTTTTTCTTCCGCGGAGCGAATATCAACGTGAATTTCACTACATGGGCCGCATGGGCCTTGGTCTCCCATTTCCCAAAAATTATCTTTTTTATCGCCTTTCAAAATACGATCTTCGGCAATGTGAGCTTTCCAAAAATCATAGGCTTCAGTATCCATTTTTGTGCCATCTGCAGCATCACCTTCAAAAACAGTTACGTATAAAATATCTTTATCAATACCGTAAACTTCGGTAAGCAACTCCCACGCCCAGGCAATAGCTTCTTTTTTAAAGTAATCCCCAAAACTCCAATTTCCCAACATCTCAAAAAGCGTGTGGTGGTAGGTATCATAGCCTACTTCTTCTAAATCGTTGTGTTTTCCAGAAACACGCAAACATTTTTGGGTATCGGCAATTCTATTATTTTTAGGCGTGGCATTCCCCAAAAAATATTCCTTAAACGGCGCCATTCCAGAATTAACAAACATAAGGGTTGGGTCGTCTTTAAGCACCATTGGAGCCGATGGGACAACACTATGTTTTTTACCTTCAAAAAAACTTAAAAATTTAGATCTTACGTCTTGAGATTTCATCTATATAACTATGCTATTCTTTGTTAAATTATAGTATTTGTAAAACAATTTTTATCTTTACCTTTCGTTTTTGCATCAAACTGATTTACAAGCAGCAAAAATAGCATATTTTAGATAATGAGTAAGGTAAAATATTATTACGATTCTGAAACACTTTCTTACCGCAAGATAGAGCGCAAAAAACGAGACACTTTAAAGTATACGCTTATATTTTTACTTGCCACTGCTCTATTTTCCTTCTTGTTTGTATTTATTGCGGGAAACTATTTTGAGTCTCCAAAAGAAAAGGCTTTAAAACGAGAACTTGTTAACATGCAATTGCAATTTGATTTGCTAAACAAAAAAATGAGCGAAGCCGAAACGGTTTTAGCTAATATTGAAGATAGGGATAACAATATTTACCGCGTTTATTTTGAAGCTAATCCCATTCCAGAAGAACAGAGACGTGCTGGTTTTGGCGGTGTAAATCGTTACAGAAATTTAGAAGGTTACGACAATTCGTCCTTAATTGTAGAAACACACAAGCGTTTAGATGTATTACAAAAACAAATTGTGGTACAGTCTAAATCTCTGGATGATATTGCTGTTCTTGCAGAAGAAAAAGAAGAATTACTGGCTGCCATCCCTGCTATACAGCCTGTTAGTAACGAAGATTTAACACGCATGGCCTCTGGCTATGGCATGCGCTCGGACCCTTTTACAAAAGCAAGAAAAATGCACTGGGGTATGGATTTTACGGCACCTCGCGGCACACCTG
>CALDUF010000135.1 GCA_937923515.1 uncultured Flavobacteriaceae bacterium | reverse complement strand
ACCCTATTTTGAGTGAACTTCAGGTATTTTTTAAGGTTATAAGCTATAGCAGAGAGCTACATGACTTTATTGGCCTGTTTAATCCCTATAGTATTTATTTTTCGTAAGCCCATAAACTGAGTAAGCGTTCCAAAAACAGGTTCTACGGTACTTTGCCGTTTGGCTTTCATCACTCCACCTTTAGGGGATTGTATTCTTGCATTATTTCGTTCATATTCATCTCTATAGTAAGTAACACTAAATTTCTTTTCTTTGGCGGTTTTCCCCAAGCATCTACTGGCTAATGGGCATTGTTTACAAAGCTTGCTAGAGATGCGGTATTCCTTTTTTAAGGTTTGTGTACGGTAATCTCTAAACACCTTTTTAAAAGGTACTATGTGTTGATTAGGGCAAATGTAATGATCTTGTGCTTTGATATATTTAAAACCATCGGGACCACCTTTGTAAGTACCATGAGGTGGGATATAACTTTTTATCCCTTTTTGCTCTAAGTAGGCATAATTCTCTCCACTGCTATACCCTGTATCAGCCAGTAGGTGTTCAAATTTAAACCCAAAACGCCAAAGGCGCTTATCTAATCTATCTACAATATCTTCTAAATATTGGTTGTCTTTACCATCGGCATGATAGGCCTTTATGTCTGTTATAACATGATGTGCCGTATCTACACTTAGTTGACTGCTGTAGTTTAATTTTCTGGCCTTTCCAGGCTTTACAGATATTCTGGCGTCAGGATCTGTGGGGCTGTAATGAGTTTTATTACTGGTATATCTAGACCCTTTGTTGGCAGCACCAGGCCTATGGTTTTGTTGTGAACTCCAGTTCTTGTTTCTCGCGGCAATACTATTGAGTTCCTGTGTATTGGCTGTAATGGTTTGCTGGGTTTTAGACGCTTTATTCTGTTTAGCTGTTCTAAAGGTATCTTTATCACGATTACTGATATGACGAATATCTGCCAAGTGGGCGTCTAATTCCTGAGCAGGTACTTTTAACTCTAAAGTATCCATACTTGCATTGGCTTTTACAGGGGCAGAATCTACGGCTTGCGTGCTGCCTTTTACCATGCCTTTATTAACGCACATTTGTAAAACATGAAATGTAAGTCTCTCTGTTATTACTGTAAGCACAAAAAATCTCTAGTGGCACATTAGAGTGATTCGTAATTGTAAAACATTACTTATCTTAAATATAAAAACCAAAATTAGTAGATATAGCAAAGCTCAATGTTGATTTTTTCTAAATCTAAATCTAAATCTAAATATGTGATGTGTGATAAAACGTATTAATTTCTCTCATTCTAGAAAAATTTAAATTTACCAGTAGATGTACTATATTTAATTTGAATTTAAAAATCTCTTTATTTCTTCATAAAACATATTTCCATTAGAGCCATCATCCATATGTTTTACTTTATTGTTACTGTCTAAAAAAAACATGATTGGAAGATATGATGTATTAAGGCTAGAAAATTCTGCGCTTTCCAATGTTAAAATGGGATAGTTGAATTTTTTATTTTTTAAAAAATCGTTGGTCTCTTCAACAGTATAATCCATTTGTAATACGCTTAAATCACATTCAGGGTGTTTTATAGCCACCGTATCTAAAACAAACAAAAAGTCCGAGAGGTATTCACTACTTAAAGCTGTAATAACTACCAATTTGGTGGTTTTTCGATTTGCAGGAATATATACTGTCTTATTTTCTGCATTTAAAACTTTAATTGTTTTGAATTTATCACCTTTTACAAATTTAGGTGTTGTGTCCACTTTTAAAATAGCTTCATAAGGTTCCTCATTATCATAATAGTCTTCAGAATTCCCAGAAATCTTCTTAACATCAATTATCGTATCAGCAGATTGTAAGGTATTAATATTGTTTTCTATATTATTTCTTTTAGCACTTTCGCTTAGTATTATATTACCTTCTTTATCATGCGTATGTTCCTCATCATCATGTATATGCGAATGGTTATGATTTTCTTGAGATAACTCATTATTTTTAATAGAAGACTTTTTATTATTACAACTTAATCCAAAAACCATTAAAAAAATAAAAACACATAAATAGACATGTTTTTGCTTATCAAATTTTAATTTCATCAGTATTAATTTTGTTTAGTTTTTCTTCAAGTTATTTGATAATTCTTCCAAATATACAGGAGTGTCTATTATTGCTTTTACGGTATTGTCGCTATTTAGAACAAAAGTTGTTGGTGTATACATGATGTTTAATTTATCAAATATAATGTCTTCAACAGTTAGCATTTTAAACGCAAAATTATTAGATTTTAAAAAAGCCAAATTGAGTTCTGGAGAGGTGTCTGACTGTACTACATTCAAACTTATATTAGGGTTTTGTCTAGCCAGCGAATCCAAAGTTGGATAATAGTCTTCACAAAAAGAACAGTTTCCGCTTGAAAAAATTAAAACTTTATTCTCTGTAGTTAAAGATGGTTGTTGGGTTAAGTGCCCTTCTGAATCTAGGCCCACTATTGTACTGAAAACATCACCAATTTTATATACTGGTTTTTCTTCTAGTTCTGCATTGTAAGAATCTGTATTAGCACTCTTCTTTTCGAGTTTTAATAACTTATTTTCTAATTGTAGATTCAAATTCTTCTTATAAATGAATAATACGATTAATAGCAAGATACAACTGATAACGAAGAATATATTATCTTTTTTTAGCATTGACGAAATGGTATTTGTTTTATTAAATTAAAAGCACAATTCATAAACATAAAGGTTATGGTTATGAACTATGCTTTTATAAAAAATGTTTTAAACCTATCTTATGCTGAAGGAATATTATTTGTACAAGGTCTAACTTTTCCACCCTTTTTACAGTGTCCAACACCTCTAGAGCGTTTAGGGAAAGCACAACGTGGACAAGGCGGCATACAACTAGGTCTATGACAGCCATGCATAACTTCGGTTGGTGTAGAAGGTATTTCTGCAATACTTGTTGATAAATTTGCAGCATACACAATAGAACCAACTACTAGTAAAAAAAATAAAATTAGTTTTTTCATGATTTAATGTTTTTAATTTTCTACAATTTAACTTTTTTTTAAAAATTTCTAACAACATCAGTTGTCTTTTAACATTAAAAAAAATATTTTACCTTCATTTAACAAGCAAAAAACTACTTTTTAAGATTAAAAAAATAATAGTCAGATAATTACGATTCATAAATGCTTATCTAATTTGCTTTATTTGAAATGTATTTTGCTTTCAAAAGTAAAGTCTTACAAGCTCAATTTTGAGAATTACACTAACTTTTTATTATTTGTTTTTCAGATATTTAAGTCGCTCACATAAAAGAAAAAACGATTTTCAAAGCGTACTTATAAACTCAAGATAGCATGAGATTTTGAGAGTATTAGGAAGATATCATGCTTTAAAAAGTTCGAACGCTGTCCCGCGGAGTTGAGATCACGATTCTTTTGTTTTACCTTGATTTGTGTTTTTTGTTATAGTAGGCATGTTATGAGTGGAGATTGATGGTTTGAAATTTTCATCTATTTACAATTGATTGTTATTTTTCATGCAAACTTGTTTTTTTCGTTATAATGCGCCTTAAAGCCCAGTTCTCATGGGAAGGTCAAAAACTCTTTGGGTATGTTTTGACTGAATATTATAATCGTTTGCATCTATATCTGGAATAGAAAAACTACTTGCTAAGGAAGTAGCAAAACTTTTGTAGGCAGTAAAAGCGTCTGTATCCGACTTGTTTTTTTCGCTATAATGGGCCTTAAAGCCCAGTTCTTATAGGGAGGTCAAAAACTTTTTGGGTAGGTTTCGACTGAATATTATAATCGTTTGCATCTATATCTGGAATAGAAAAACTCCTTGCTAAGGCAGTAGCAAAACTTTTGTAGGCAGGAAATGCATCTGTATCCGCCTTGTTTTTTTCGTTATAATGGGCCTTAAAGCCCAGTTTTCATGGGAAGGTCAAAAACTCTTTGGGTATGTTTCGACTGAATATTATAATCGTTTGCATCTATATCTGGAATAGAAAAACTCCTTGCTAAGG
>CALDUF010000134.1 GCA_937923515.1 uncultured Flavobacteriaceae bacterium | reverse complement strand
TGCCTTTTTTTTTGCCCGCCTTTTAACTGTATTATTTACAAGCATTTACAAAGCTTTGTTTTATTAACATTACCCTGAAAATTGTTGATTGGTTGGATGGCTTGGGCGCTTTTTGGTGAATTACTATATATACTCATACTTTATATGTGTGAGTTTATTTGGTTGCGGTTTGCTGTTTTTACGCAGTATTTTTCTTTTTTGCGCTATGGTATGTGGTGAGGCTACCATTAAAATGGACTTATTACTTATTATTTTATACTATATATAAGGTATTGTTACTTTTTATCTTTTGGTGCTTGATGGGTTTTAACAGATGTGTTATGGCTTGGGTATGGAAACAACCTTGGCAGGTGGGCCGCGTTAGGGATAGTAGCGGTATCCTTTTGTTTTTTATTTTGATTTAGATTGTATTTGCAATATGCTAAAATTGAATTGTTGATGCCTTACATGTGAAGGATTGTTGAAAACAAAAGATTTAGCGGATAGCCCGACCGCGCCTTGTGAGCCTTAGCGAGCTAACGCGGGAACGCCCAATTTAAAATTATAAAAAGAAATTCCATACTAGACCGAAGCGAATGGCGAAGTCTCTATAGGGGTAGTTTGGTGCTGAGTAATAATTGTAACCTGTGAAGGCTGAGTTGAAATGTTCTGCTTTGAAATAGATGCGTGTTTGACGAATTTTTGCATTTAGGAAAAAGTCGAGTCTTGGAAATTCTCCAAATTCTCTTTCGTTTTGCACAAAAAATTCTGCTAAAACTGGGTTGTAACCATTCATAAAATACTTTGTGAAGTAGTTTAGGGTTACTCCTGTTTGTAAATACATTGCTTTTTTAAATAGGTGTGAGCTGAAATATAGGGTGTTTCTTGTGGTGAGTTCTGGCACATTTAACACGTTATTATCGTCTTTTACATTTTGATATAGCACTGTGTTGTTTAGCGCGAACTTGCCAACTTTTATTTCGTTTTCTAACTTAACTTTAAGGTAATTTATAGCACTGTTGTTTTGAAATGGCTGAATGGTTTGCTGTGTTGTATTATTTTCGGCTTGTTCTGATATATTGTTTTCAGATTGCTTGAAATACACATAGTTTGATATGTTTGAATAGTCTACCAGAAGGTTAACGTATTGTTTGTATTTTATTTGGAAGGCTAATTGCTGAGTTTCTATATTACTAAAATTGTTTTGCCAATTGTAATTTTGATAATCGCTTTGATACAAAAGGGTATTGAAATTTGGTGCTTTTGAATTGTGATTGATTTGTACTTTGGCGAAAATATCCTTATTTATATTATATGATGCTTCGCCTTGTATGAAATTGCCGGTGAAATCGCCTACTAGGTTTACGCCTACTTCGCCTTGTAAATTGAAACCTCGGTAGTATTTTCTGTATTTACCTCCTGCTCCAGATATGTTTCCTTTTAGCCTATTGGTTATTGTTTGGTCTGTTAGTACTATGAGTTTATTGTACCCGTAATTATAGTGTGTGTTATTTACATTTACGGTAAAGTCTCCTAGTGCATTATTAAAATAATTTACTTCTAGTTTGTTGTACAATTGCTCTAGAGTGACACGGTCTCTTAAATTTGATGTGCTAAAACCTTCACCAAAAATTGAGTTTTGCCGTGATTGATCGAATTGATACGATTTATCCTCTAAAGATATAACATGATTTACTGAGAGTTTATAGGTGGATGTAGAATCGTTTAATGTTTTTGGTAATGCTTTTTTTATAACTTTGTTAAAAATGTTATAGCTATGATCTAAATGAAAGCGCTTGCCTCTTAGGATATTTTCTGCATCTTCAAAATTAGGATCAAAAATGGCTCTGTCTAGAAAATCTTCTGCTCCTGATTCAAAATTCTCAATATCTACTTCTCTTAGCCCTCCATTTTCTTCGTTTAACAAATCTTGCATTACTATATGCGCGCGCATTTGATAGCGTTTGTTTTTAGTTTTATAATTTGTGGTAAACCTAAAATTACCTGTGCTTGTTAGTATATGCTGGTATTGCCCCAAAGAGCGCATACCTTTATATGCTATTGAAAAATTAAACCGGGGCGATGTATTTATTGTAAAAAAAGAATCGGCTAACTGCCCTTGCTCGAACGCTGTTTTATAAAAAAGCTCTGATAATGGCGTTGGCACTCTATAATAGTATATATCTTCAATTTCCATGTAGTTGAAATGCCTTGCACGAGCCCCAAATAATGGTAATATATTGGTAGTTTGAAAATTATAGGTAAGACTGTTATACGTTTGCCCTAGATTGGAAAAAGGTATTAAACCAAAATTATCTTTTCTTAGATAGTTAAATTTATAATCTTTTTGAATTGTTAGGGTTGTATCTACAAAAGTAGTATCGTTTTTATGCGATATTATTTGATAGTCTTGAATTTTGGCTTTTTTGTCTTCGTTTTCACCCTTGGTTAACTTACCTAATAAACTTTCTTTTCTGCGCTCTTTTTTTGCATTGCCTGCTTTTATATCATTTTTTTTGACACTTAATGAATCTGAATTACTATTAGGCGGTGGGTTTTTCTCTAGCCGAATTTGCGAAAACCCTAGCACAGAGCAAAACATAAAAAATAAAACGAAAGTTAACTTCTGCATAAATTTTTAAAAACGTTGCAAATGTAAATACAAAATATGATAACGTTGTAAAATGGAAAAATTATTTAGTTGATATATTAAATTATTCACAATACTTTTGGATTATGCTAAAATTAAAACATTCTAACTATACTTACGAATGTGGCACAGACGAAGCTGGGCGCGGTTGTCTTGCAGGTCCTGTTACGGCCGCAGCTGTTATTTTACCTGATGATTTTAAAAATGAAATACTTAACGACTCTAAAAAAATAAGCGAACTAAAACGTGATATTTTAAGACCTATAATAGAGGACGGCGCTTTGTGTTTTGGGGTTTCTCACGTGTTTCAAGAAGATATAGACAAAATAAACATACTTAATGCTTCAATTTTGGCGATGCATCGTGCTGTTGATACGCTTAAAACTACTCCAGAATTTATAATTGTTGACGGCAATAAGTTTAAGCCTTATAAGAGCATAGCGTATGAGACTATTATTAAAGGTGATGGTAAATATTTAAGTATTGCGGCTGCATCGGTACTGGCAAAAACCTACCGGGATGCTTATATGAATAAAATTCATGAAGAGTTTCCTATGTATAACTGGAAAAAAAACAAAGGCTACCCAACAAAAGAACATCGTGATGCTATTAAGCAATTTGGCATCACTAAATATCATAGAAAATCGTTTAGGTTATTACCAGAACAATTAAAATTAAACATCTAACAGTTTTAAACTTATGTATCTTGATGTGCTAAAAGTAAAATTTATTTATACTCATTTCATATTTTAACAAAAACTTGATAACTCCATGAGATTTTTTACCTGTTCCCTCCTATTTCTTATTGTTTTAAGTTGTTCAAATTCTAAAAGCAAGCATAAACAACTTATTGATTATGCTCCAAATAATTCCGAAATCATTTTAAAAAGCTCAAATATTGAAGGCTTTAAAAGCGCAATTACCAACAACGCTTTTTTTAATACACTGTCCGAAACAAAAGGTTATACTAGTTTAAAAAATACATTAACACCTATTTCTAAACTTAATATTGAGGGCGACGCTATTATTTGTTTATCAAAATCTAAACAAGACAGCTTTATTTTTACCTTGGCTACCAAATTTTCAAAAACAGTATTTGTAACAGATTCTTTAAAAAATTATACTGAAGAACACTTAAAATACAAACCCCTTGGTATTACAAAATCTACACTTGAAGATGAAGTATTCTTTAGTGCTGTTATAGATAGCACTTTTTTAGTTTCATCGTCAAAAGAAACATTACTTAATATTTTTAATCAAGAAGAAGGTGATACGCTTAACTTGAAGCAACTATACGCTGTGGCTGGTGCTAATGAAAATGCATCTGTTTTAATTAACACAACATCTACGTTAGCTCCTTCTTTTTTTATTGAGGAAGATTTAAAATCTAGCGATTTAAGTGATTTTTTGATTTTGGATACCCAAATATCTGAAGACGACATATACTTTAACGGTATTGCAAAATCGAAAGACAGTTCGCTAAACATCATCGATTTATTTAAAAATACTATTCCGCAAGAAAACCAACTGCAACATATTACTCCAGGTAATAGTGACGGCTATTTAAGTTTTACTTTTGATGATGTTATGGTTTTTAATGAAAACCTGAAGATATTTCATCATAGAGATTCTATCTCTAAAAACAAAACTCTTTTCAATGCAATTATTGAAATTGGCGTTATTTATGAGGATAAAAATCGTGCCATTGTATTAAATTCAATTGATGTTATAGCAACGCAAGATGCGCTTTTGGGCGAGCAAAACAAAATTGATACGTATAGAGGTATAACGCTTTTTGAATTTTCAGAATCTACCATCTTTCAAGAAACCTTCAATCCGTTTATAAGTAACATTTCAGTTTCCAAATATTGTATTATAGATAATTATTTTGTGTTTGCAAACACTAAGGAGCAATTACAAAACATTATTGCCAATTATCAAAATAAAACAACATTTGGAAGCAAAAATTACTTTAAAGAATTAAGTGAAAATTTAAGTACTGAAAGCTCTTTAATGTTTGTAGCTAAACCTCAGCTTTTAGAATCCGTAATAGAAACCAGTATAACAAAAGGGCGCAGCATAAACTTAAAAGATTATAAGCTTTCTGCAATTCAATATATTTACGATACTGATTTTGCCCATGTGCACGGTAACATTATAAAAGGCGAAGAAACAAAAACGCAAGATGAGATATCTGAAACTTTTACTTTAAAACTAGATGCCGACCTTTTAAGCAATCCGCAATTTGTTACCAATCATATTACTAAACAAAAGGAAATTGTAGTTCAAGATATCAACAATACGCTTTATTTGATATCCAATAAAGGGAAGGTGCTTTGGAAAAAACAACTTAATAGTGCTGTTCTAGGAGATATTGAACAAATTGACATTTATAAAAATGGAAGATTACAACTTGCTTTTTCCACAGAAAACAGTGTTAATGTTATAGACAGAAAAGGAAGAGACGTTGCTCCATTTCCTATAAAGTTAAAAGATAAGATAACACAACCACTTTCAGTTTTTGATTATGATAACACCAAAAAATACCGCCTTTTAGTAACCCAAGGCAATGAGGTATTGCTATATGACGCTAAGGCAAAAATAGTTTCTGGTTTCACATTTTCATCTGCTGATTCTGAGATACTTAGCCAGCCAAAACATTTTAGAATTGGCACTAAAGATTATTTGGTTTTTAAAACAAAAAACAAACTTTACATTATAGATAGAACTGGCAAAACAAGAGTTTTACCAAAATCTAAAAACACGTTATCTAAAGAACCTATTTTTCTCTATAAAAATAACTTTACTACCACAACCGAAAGCGGAGCACTTATTAGTGTTGACAGTAAAGGAAACGTATCAAAAGTAAATTTAAACCTTGGCAACAGCCACTATTTAGAAACTACAAGTAAAACCCGAGTTACATTTCACGACAATACGTTAGGTATAAAAAGTAGAACTATAGAGTTAGATTATGGCAATTACACCAGGCCCAGTATTTTCTACATTAGCGATAAAATTTATGTAACAATAACGGATTTACAAGCCAAAAAAATATATGTGTTTGACAGCCAAGGAAAACTACTACCTAATTTTCCTGTTTACGCTAATTCTAGTATTGATTTGGATAATATTGATAGCGATAAAAGTTTAGAATTTGTAACAAAAGGTGATAGCAACAGCATTATACTTTATCAAATTAACTAACTTATTTACAGATATTTAATTAACATTAATATGTTAATTAAAATACTTACAGTCTTTTGGTTATAATAAACTATTCTGTATATTTATCGAAGCTATTAATCAAAAACACATCAATTAAATTTCAAAAAAAATGCGCATAGCATTATACTTTTTGGAATACTGTTACTATTTCTTTTTTTCCAATTTTGAAGCATAAACAAAAGGTGAAAGCACTCCTTTTGATGATAACAACATATTAAATGGAAAAGCTTAGAACAAGGGGTAGAATTTATTAAAACATAAATACCATGAAAATAAAAGTTGTTGTATTTGTTTTCACTTTAGTAACTAGCATTTTTGTCTCAGCACAAAACGTTTGTACCGCTTATTATCCCTTTACCGAAGGTGCTAAATTTGAAATAACACATTATAGTAAAAAGGGCAAAATAGAAAATGTAACTAAGTATCACGTCTCTAAAATAGATGGAAACACAGCAACTATTGAAGCCACAGTTTTTGATGACAAAAACAAAGAAATCACCACAACTTCTTACAATGTAACTTGTAAAGGCAATTCTATTTCCATTGATTTTAAATCGTTGATTAATGCAGATATGCTAAACCAATACAAAGATATGAACCTTGAGTTTTCGGGAACAAATATTGAATTACCAAACGATTTAGACATAGGGACACAACTGAAAGATGCAAATATGATTATGGCGATAAATATGAGTGGAATAAATATGAATATCACTATGGACATTGTAAATCGCCGTATTGATTCCAAAGCATCTATTACCACACCTGCAGGAACGTTTGATTGTTTTGCTATAAATTATGACACTCAAGTAAAAATGGGAATAAAAACATCTTTCTCTGTAAAAGAGTGGATTGCAGAAGGCGTAGGCGTTGTAAAAACCGAAACTTATAATAAAAAAGGAAAACTAATGGGGTATTCAGAACTTACCAACATTAGCAAATAGTTTACACCACCAAAATACAAGTCCTCGAATCTAGGCGTCAAAGCGTTTTTGCTTTGGCGTCTTTTTTTACTCAAATTTCAACTTAATTTAATACTATTGTAGTCATAATAAAAAAGACATGATATCTAGAAAAAACGCTTCCATTTCAAAGTTTATAATACACAAAGTTGGTAATAAATTTAACGACACAAAAAATGCATTTTCAAATAAAACTGTTGATTTTGATGAGGCTAGTTACGATTTAATGTTACCCTTTTTACTAAAACCTTTTGGCAGTGCCGTACAAAGCTATCGTTTTAACCATCATGCCAATATTGCTTTAAACGAAATTAACACCTATTGTACGCAATTATTTAATGATGAGGATGCTTTTGAAGACGTATCAAAGCATATTGTTATGCATTTGTACGAGCAATCTAGTTCTGCCAATATAAAAACTGGCGATGTTTTAATTGTAATGTTTGAAGGCATTGAGTTTAGAGACATTACTACAAATGCCGTTGGTATATTTAAAATTGAAAGTAAAATAAACTTTTTTCAAACGTATTTAGAAAACAACAGTTATGATGTATTGGTGCAAAAAGGTATTAGCTCTAAAAAAGTAGATAAAGGTTGCCTAATTTTAAACCAAAGCGATGCTGAGGGCAACATAATTTTTAGTGTAGATAACAATAGTTATGATGCACAGTACTGGATAAATCACTTTTTAAATATTAAATATGCTGATGACTCCAATAGCCACACACAACAGTATATAGAATTATGTAAAGAGTTTTCTACTGAAATTATAAAAACAACCTATGGCGCCCAAGAACACAACACCTTTTTAGCTAAAACTATTGATTTTTTTAAAGAAAATGAAATTGTAAATGTAGAACGTTTTAAAGAGGAATTATTTGAAGAAGATAAACATAAACGCGAATTTGAAACGTATAAAAAAGAATTTGAAGGTGAACAAAATCTCGTAATTAGAAATCAGTTTGATGTTGCCGAAGCCGTAGTAAATAAAGAAAAACGAAAGATTAAAACTGATATTAAACTAGATACCAACATACAAATTAAACTAGATATAGATGCACCAGATGCCTCCACTGAATATTTAGAACGCGGGTATGATGAAGCGAAGAAAATGCATTATTATAAAGTGTTTTTTAATGCAGAGCAATAAATCTTAATTAAATTAATTTTATTAAACTTTAGTTTTCTAAAGATTTTAAACATTTTCGTTTTGCTCACCTTTAATATCGTCTATAGTTTCTTTGTCTCTTAAAGAGGCTAAGGTAATTAGGCGTTTATACAACACACTTTCTTCTATAGACAGGGCAATACCTAAAGCAAGCAAGCCTGTAAAAATAAAAACAAACTCTAAAGTATCAGAATTCATTGCCATAATTGTTTCACCATAAATTTCATAATAAGAGTAAAAAGCAAATAACGACGTAATACACAAAGCAGCAGCAAACACTCCATTTGCTATCCAGAATATTTTGCCTTTAACTTTACAATTACCTTTGTTTTTGGTGTAATACTTATATGTTTTTATTTGATATACAACCCCTAAAAAACCACAAACTATCATTAAAACTGGTATTAACATGCTCCACTGCAACTTAGAATTTTGGACAAAAACAATACTATACATACCTATTATTATCAAGCCAATACAACTTACACTAAGTATTAGCAATATAATTTTAAGTAGAAGTCCATATTTCATAAAAGTCTTACTTTACAAATTCCGCATCAAAAAGTATAGAAAAATGTTTTAAAAGTCGTGCTTTAATATCATTTTCATCAACTTTAGCTACGCCCAATTCTACGTTTAATGAGGTTACTGCTTTACCTCTAATGCCACAAGGAATAATATTATCAAAATACCCTAAATCGGCATTAACATTTAAAGCAAAACCATGCATGGTAACCCAACGGCTGGCTCTTACGCCCATAGCACAAATTTTACGAGCAAATGGTGTACCTACATCTAACCAAACACCTGTTTCACCTGGGCTTCTTTCAGTTTTTAGTCCGTATTCTTTTAAAGTAAGAATTATCATTTCCTCCAAAAAACGAAGGTACTTATGTATATCGGTAAAAAAATTTTCTAAGTCTAAAATTGGATAGCCTACAATTTGCCCCGGTCCATGATAGGTAATATCGCCACCTCTATTTATCTTATAAAATGTGGCACCTTTTGCTTTAAGTTGATCTTCATTCAACAATAAATTCGACAAATCGCCGCTTTTACCAAGGGTATATACATGAGGATGTTCTACAAATAAAAAGTGATTTTGGGTTTTTAGATTAGCATCTTCTCGCCTATTTTTAATCTTAGTATCAACAATAGCCTTAAATAGATTTTCTTGGTAGTCCCAAGTATCCTTATAATCTTTTAATCCTAAATCTTGCAGCTCGATTATTTTGTTCATAGTCTGTAAAATTACGACAATTTTGCATTTTAACTCTTCGGATTATTCAATATAACTAAGGCTGCAATAA
>CALDUF010000133.1 GCA_937923515.1 uncultured Flavobacteriaceae bacterium | reverse complement strand
ATCTTTTAAATGAAAACGAATAAGTGCTTTGTAAATCTTTAAAGCATGTAATTGTAATGATGTAGTGTCTTTAGAGGTTATATTATGTGTAGAAAAACTATCAGCATCAGCTAAGTATTTGGGAGCATCTATCTCAAATTTATAGGCAGGTTTAGTAATAGCGGTTTCACTCGTTTTATAAAACGCTAAAGCATTGTGTGCTAAAAAATCAAATAGTGTTGGCCTGTACAGTTTAGCGTCTTTTTTTGTATTTAACAACGCGTCATATCGTCCTAAAGGTTGTTGTTGTAGCAACAATCCATTTTCTAATGATGTTTTGAAAAGTGTATGTGCTTCAGCAAATAGATTTTCTAAGTCCCAAGTTCTAAAATCATCACTATCAATTTTTTTAGACGTTTTAGTACGGTTATAAAATTTATATCTGTTTTGTTGAAAATACTGCCAGTATAGATGCGCTAAAATATTTTGAAGTACATTTTTAGTTGGAAATTCACTTTTAGCAATTTCACGCTTAAAATCATTTATAATTTTTAATTGCGCATCTTCCTCTAAAATCAAAGCATATTTACTTTTAAAAAGCATGGTTTTTATACGTTGCGGAGCATTGTTGTTTTTATTAGCCTTTAGCGCAATACTTTCAACCACTTTTAAAGCAGATTTTGGTAAGCCTTCTTTTTCAAAAGTCTCCACCTTTTTCCACGCGTCTTCATAAGCATCATTTTGTGCTAGCGATAGGTTAGAAAAGAGAATAATCATTAAAACTAAAAGTGTTGATTTTGTGAATGCTAAAGTCATCTCAATGTGTTTTATATCTAAACTACGTTCAAAAGCCATTCCAAAAAAGCAATAAATGGTAAGTACTTTCGTTCGGTGAGTGAAGTTAATCATTTTAAGAGTAAACGTGCTTATTTAATTATAATCAAGCAAATCTTAAGATTATCTTAATCAGAAAAATAAATACGTTTAAAAACCTATTTTTGTTTAAGTTACCCAAATACAATGAAACAGTTAATATTTCTATTTATAATGCCACTTATGTGCTTTTCTCAACAAACGTTGGAGGATGTAGAGCAGCTTATAGAAAAAAAGAACTTTAAAATAGCTCAAACTACCGTACAAGATTATCTTAAAACGTATCCAGACGATTTAAAAGCTGTGGAGCTTTTAGGTGATACTTATGGGCACCAAAAAAAATGGGATGCGGCTATTGCTGTTTATGAAAAACTGGTTAACGCAAAGCCAAATGTAGCCAACTATCATTACAAATACGGCGGCGTTTTGGGCATGAAAGCTTTAGAAAATAAATTTAAAGCTATTGGTTTAATAGGTGATATAAAATCTGCTTTTATTAAGGCGACAGAACTTGATAAAAACCATATCGATGCACGTTGGGCTCTTGTAGAATTGTACATGCAACTTCCTGCAATTTTTGGCGGTAGTAAAAGCAATTCACTAAAATATGCTAAAGAATTAGAAGCGCTTTCTAGAGTAGATGGGTATTTAGCAATAGGGTATATACATGAGTATGATGATGAGCCAAAGCTAGCCGAAAAATATTATAAAATGGCTATTGCCGAAGGCGGCTCGCTAACTTGTTTTAACAAGCTTTCTACATTTTATGAAAATAAAGATCAGCCAGAAAATGCTATAAAAACCATAGAGGAGGCTAGCACTAAACACAAACGAAACGCACTACACTACCAAATAGGAAAAGTAGCTGCAGAGTATAATGTGCAGCTAGAGAAAGGCGAAAAGTGTTTGCAGATATATTTAAACAATTATTCTGCGAAAGATGGCGTGCCAAAAGCATGGGCGCATTACCGTTTAGCCCAAATTCATACACACAAGCAAAACAAATCGCAGGCCTTGGCATATATAGATTTGGCGCTTAAAGAGTTACCGAAGATAAAACCTTTTAAAGCGCAAAAGGAAAAGATTTTACAGCTTTAAATTAGGTTAAACTGTAAAATAAAGGCAGTTTTTTTGTGCATTATTCTAAGGCAATTTCTAATCGCTTATAGCAGTCTCTCAAAGCTAATTTACTAACTTAAAAATGTACGCCGCTCTGTGGTTGCTGAGGCACTCGAAGTACGATGCCTAAGGCTAAAGAATAGCCTTCTATTTTAATAAGCCTTCAAACTTTTAAACATTAAACTTTGAACTTTAAGCTTAGAGTTTGATATTTGTTACATGAACGTACATTTTATAGCCATAGGTGGTGCAGCAATGCACAATTTAGCACTAGCATTACATAATAAAGGATATAACGTAACAGGAAGTGACGATACTATTTTTGAGCCCTCAAAATCCCGATTAGAAGCCAAAGGTTTGTTGCCTGATAATTTTGGTTGGTATCCAGATAAAATTACTTCAAATTTAGATGCTATTGTTTTAGGCATGCACGCCAAAGCCGATAACCCAGAGTTATTAAAAGCACAGGACTTGGGTATTAAAATTTACAGCTATCCAGAGTTTTTGTACGAACAGTCTAAACACAAAACACGTGTAGTAATTGGTGGAAGCCACGGTAAAACCACTATTACTTCTATGATATTACATGTAATGCATTATCACGATAGAGATGTAGATTATATGGTGGGCGCACAGTTAGAAGGTTTTGATGTTATGGTAAAACTTACTGATGATAACGATTTTATAGTTTTAGAAGGCGATGAGTATTTAAGTTCTCCAATTGATAGACGCCCAAAATTTCATTTATACAAACCCAATATCGCCTTATTAAGCGGTATTGCTTGGGATCATATCAATGTGTTTCCTACCTACGAAAACTATGTGGAACAGTTTAGCATTTTTATAGATTCTATCGTGTCTGGTGGCAGTATCAATTATAATGAAGAAGACCCCGAAGTAAAGCGCGTAGTTGAAGCTTCAGAACATACAATTAGAAAATTACCTTACCAAACACCAGCGTATAAGGTCGTAAATGGGCAAACACTTTTAGAAACGCCTGAAGGCTATTTACCTATTGAGGTTTTTGGCAAGCACAACCTTAATAATTTGGCTGGTGCTAAATGGATTTGTCAACACATGGGTATTGACGAAGATGATTTTTACGAAGCGATTTCAACTTTTAAAGGTGCTAGTAAGCGTTTAGAAAAAATAGCTGAAAGCAATACAGCTGTAGCTTATAAAGATTTTGCGCACTCGCCCAGTAAAGTAGAAGCTACAACTAAAGCGGTTAAGGAACAATACACAAACAGACAGGTGTTAGCGTGCCTTGAATTGCATACGTATAGTAGCTTAAATGCAGAATTTTTAAAGGAGTATAAAGGTGCTTTAGATGCTGCTGATGTTGCTGTGGTATTCTATTCTCCACATGCTGTGGAAATTAAAAAGCTAGAGGAAGTTACTCAAAATCAAATTTCACAAGCGTTTCAGAGAGACGATTTAATTATTTATACTAATCCAAACGATTTTAAAAACTTTTTATTCTCACAAAACTTTGATAATAAAGCTTTACTACTGATGAGTTCTGGTAACTATGGTGGTTTAGATTTTGATGCAGTTAAAAATCTGATTAGTTAAAGAGATATAGTAGAAAAATAAAAGTATTGTAATAAGATTCATATCTTAATTCAACACTTTTGTAATAGATTATTTGAAACAAACTATATTGTTTTATTTCTAAAACTCAATGTAAAAATCTTATTTGCGATATAAGAAATATTGATTTACCAAATCAATATAAGCTTGTTTAGCTTCGTCTTCATTAACGTTTTCTACCTGAAATAATGCATTTGTTTTAAATGCATTTATTATAGATTTTTTACTTCTAGGTTTACCGTAATCGTTAGTTGCTTTTTTGTAATAAGCATAAAGTTTTAAAAGTATGTCGGCAGGAAAAGGCTCAGTATGCGCATTAACGCGTGTTACTGCCTCTTCAAATATGTTATCTAACGACTTGTTGCTCATTTAATTTCAGCTATAATACTCTCACCACCACGTACTTTTTGGTTTAACTCTACTTTAATATTAGTGTCTAAAGGCAAAAATAAATCTACGCGAGACCCAAATTTTATAAACCCAGAATCTGTTCCTTGTTTTGTATTATCATCAACTTTGGCATAATTTACAATACGTTTTGCTAAAGCACCTGCAATTTGGCGGTATAATACTTTACCATATTTGGGATTTTCAACAACTACTGTAGTGCGCTCGTTCTCTTCACTAGCTTTAGGATGCCATGCTACTAAATATTTTCCTGGATGGTATTTGCTAAATACAACCTTACCGCTAACAGGGTATCTTGTAACGTGTACATTTAACGGCGACATAAATACGCTAACTTGCAAGCATTTTTCATTAAAGTATTCCTTCTCAAAAACCTCTTCAATAACTACTACTTTACCATCAACAGGAGACACTACGGTATCATCGCTTACTTGCGTTATACGTTTTGGATTCCTAAAGAATTGTAAAATAAGAATTAATAATACAAGTAGGGTTGTAAGTATAACTGTGCGTAACCAAAATACAGATACAAAGTTATCAACTAGTAAAAAACAAGCTACTACAATAACTAAAGTAGTGAGTATTATTTTATGGCCTTCTTTATGAAACATAGTGTAAAATTCTTAAAAATAAGTAAATAAAAGGTGAAGCAAAAATTATACTATCTAAACGATCTAATAAACCACCATGCCCAGGCATAATTGTGCCACTATCTTTTACGTTAGCTTGTCGCTTAAATTTAGATTCAATTAAGTCTCCTAGTGTTCCAAAAACAGTAACAATAATAGCTAGTATTAACCAGTTTGTAAAGTTTAAGGTTTCGGTTATATTATAAATAAAATAACTAGCTACGCAAGAGAAAAATAACCCGCCTAAAAACCCTTCAACTGTTTTTTTAGGGGAAATTTTTTCGAATAACTTTTGTTTGCCGAAATTTTTACCAACTATATACGCAAAAGAATCGTTTACCCATACCAGAATAAAAGCTCCTAATAGTATTTTAGGACTAAAAACACTGGCTATTAGTACTAGAAAAACAAAACCGCTAGAAAGGTAAAATGTAGTAACAATAAAGCGTTTAGTACTAAATAGAGGTATTACTTTTCTTGAAAATAAATCTTTAATTAAAAATAAATCCACAAAAATAGTTAATACCATAAGTATTTGAGTGGCTTCATTTAAACCTGTATCAGAGTTTAGCGCCATTTGCCAATACCCAAACACAGCAAATAGAATAACAAAAATAAAATAAGGAACACTACTTTTTAATTGAATGAGTTTTTTTAATTCAAATAATGAAAGTATACCTAAGATAAAAAAGAGAATAATAAATGGATGTGGTGTATTTAAGCTTAGAACAACAATAAGTAAAGTTACGTATAGCAAACCAGATAGTGAGCGCAATAACATGTCTTTCATAGTCTAAAAAGCTGCTTAAATTATAAATCTTCTAAAAGCAACAAATATAAGTTTTTTGCACTACTACCATAGCTTAAAAAATCTTTTTCATCACCAGATTTAAAATGCTTAATTGTTGTGATGTTTGTGGGAATGTGTTGCTTGTTTTTAGACTTTATGCCTCTTAAACCTTCACCTATATTATCCACAATTTGACTTGTAGTAGCAAATACGATAACATTAAAAGGTAATTCGGGTAATTTTTTTGTTGCAATTTGTTGAGAACTTATAAGTAAAGACCCGTCTGTAGCAATTAAATTTTCGCAAGTAGTTAAAAAATAGGTGGCTTTACTAACGGTTTTCGTTGCTATTATATCACAGTGTTTAAACTTTTCTTCAAGATTATCGTCTATGATAAAAGCAGGTTTCTCTTCCCATGAGTTTTCTTGAACAATGTAATTGAAATTAGAAAATACTTCATTTAAATCATCACAATACAAAAACTTACCACCATTAGCTTTAAAGTTTATAGTGAACTTTTCGTCTATTGGCAATTTAAGATCGGGCATGTACTTACCGCGGTCATCAGATTTTATTTCCTTTTCGGTTTTTTTTGATTTAGATCCGAAAATTTTTTTAAAAAGATTCATTGAGGTATTGCTATTAACCTTTTAGATTGAGAGTTGTTCAAATATAAAAAATCTTAAACTATTCCTAAGAGTAATTTAAGATTTTTATATAAAGCTTAATACAATTTGTTATTTGTCAAGCGTTTCTCGTTCTTCTTTTTCGAAAGGACGTTGTCCAAAAATCTTTTCTAAATTGTCTTTAAAAATGACTTCTTTTTCAAGGAGTACTTCAGCTAATTCTGTTAATTTATCTTTATTTTCTTCTAATAACTTGATAGCACGTTGGTACTGCTTTTCAATAATATCCGAGATTTCTTTATCAATTAACTCTGCTGTTTGCTCGCTATACGGTTTTGTAAATCCGTATTCGCTTTGACCAGAATCGTAATATGTTAAATTTCCTATTTTATCGCTTAAGCCATAAATGGTTACCATAGCTCTGGCTTGCTTTGTTACTTTTTCTAAATCGCTAAGTGCTCCTGTAGATATTTTATCGAAAATTACTTTTTCTGCGGCGCGCCCTCCTAAGGCAGCACACATTTCATCTAGCATTTGCTCTGGACGAACTATTAAGCGTTCTTCAGGTAAGTACCAAGCTGCACCTAAAGAGCGGCCTCGCGGTACAATAGTAACTTTTACCAAAGGTGCTGCATGCTCTAACATCCAACTTACAGTAGCGTGTCCAGCTTCATGGAATGCTACAGCTTTTTTCTCACTTGGTGTTATAATTTTGTTTTTCTTTTCTAAACCACCAATTATTCTATCAACAGCATCTAAGAAATCTTGTTTATCTACAGCTTTTTTACCATTTCTAGCGGCAATTAAAGCGGCCTCATTACACACATTTGCAATATCTGCTCCAGAAAAACCAGGAGTTTGTTTTGATAAAAAGTCTGTATCTAAATCTTTAGTTTTCTTTAAGGGTCTTAAGTGTACCTCAAATATTTCTTTACGTTCTCTAACGTCTGGCAAGTCCACAAAAATCTGTCTATCAAAACGGCCCGCACGCATTAAAGCTTTATCTAAAATATCAGCTCTATTGGTTGCTGCCATAACAATCACATTGGTGTTTGTACCAAAACCATCCATTTCAGTTAGTAACTGGTTTAATGTGTTTTCGCGCTCATCATTACTTCCAGACATTGCATTTTTACCTCTAGCACGACCTATGGCATCAATTTCATCAATAAAAATAATTGAAGGTGATTTTTCTTTGGCTTGTTTAAATAAATCTCTAACTCTAGATGCACCTACACCAACAAACATTTCTACAAAATCAGAACCTGATAATGAAAAGAAAGGTACTTTAGCTTCACCAGCAACAGCTCTCGCTAATAAGGTTTTTCCTGTTCCTGGAGGGCCTACTAATAATGCACCTTTTGGAATTTTACCACCAAGCGTAGTGTATTTTTCTGGGAATTTTAAAAAGTCTACAATTTCTTGTACTTCTTCTTTAGCACCTTCTAATCCTGCAACATCTTTAAACGTTGTTTTAACTTCGGTGTTTTGATCGAAAAGTTTTGCTTTAGATTTTCCAATGTTAAAAATTTGTCCACCAGCACCACCACCAGCACCACCAGACATACGGCGCATTATAAATATCCAAACACCTATTAAAAGTACAAAAGGTAAAATGCCTATTAAGAAATCGGCTAAATGATTTTCTTCTGTAATGTAAACAGGTTCTAAATCTAAATTTTCATCCTCAATAATGGTGTTTAATTCGTTTTGAAAAATTTCGAGCTCACCAAATTCAAACCTGTAATTAGGGGTTTGAGTTGAGGTGATACTGAAATTTGTAGATTTTGATTTTTTATGAATCTCTTTTTGAGCTGCATCTTTGGTTAAATACACTTTTGCAAGTCTTCTGTTTACTATCTCAACTTTAGCAACATCACCATCTCTAACAAATTTAAAAAACTGTGTAGGGTTAGTAGTGTTTCCAGAATCTACGCCACTGTTGTTAAAAAGGGTGAATACTAAAAACAGCGATAATATAATCCCGTAAATCCAATACGGACTAAATTTTGGTTTCTTTTCTTTTATATTTTTATTGTCTTTTGCCATGTTTTGTTTTTAGTAACTTGTTTCTATTACTGTTGTTTTTGCATCTCCCCAAAGGCTCTCAATGTCATAATATTCTCTTATGTGTTTTTGAAATACATGAACAGCAATATTTACATAGTCTAGCAACACCCATTCGGCATTATCAGCACCTTCAACATGCCATGGGTTGTCCTTAAGTTCTTTACTTACTTTTTTCTGAATGGAATTAACTATGGCGTTAACTTGCGTATTGGAAGTTCCTTCACAAATTATAAAATAATCGCAAACTGTATTTTCAATTTCCCTAAGATCTAAAATACTTATTTCCCTACCTTTTACATCTTCAATGCCACTAATTATAGTTGATATTAACTGATCTGCGCTTATTTTTTCTTTCGCCATTAAATTTATTTAATTTGTGCAAAGTTATTATTTTTTTAGTTCTTTATCCTTTAAAATTTTCACAACATTTTAAACAATAAAAATTACCTGCACATGCCTATAATCAAACTTGATGCCATTGACTCTACAAATACCTTCCTAAAAGATATGATTAGTGCGCAGAAGGTTGAAAATTTTACAGTAGTTATGGCAAAATATCAAACCAATGGTAAGGGGCAAATGGGTGCTAGTTGGGCTTCGGAAGCTTCAAAAAACCTTATGTTTAGTGTGTTTGTTGATGTTTCTAAAATTGCGCTAGAATACCCGTTTTACATAAGTATGGCCACGGCTTTGGCAATACAAAGGAGTTTAAATACTTTAGAGATACCACAATTATTTATTAAATGGCCTAACGACATTTTGTCACAAAACAAAAAAATATGCGGTGTTTTAATTGAAAATGTCATGAAAGAAGGCAAAATAAAAGCCTCTGTAATTGGTATAGGTTTAAATGTAAACCAAATGCTATTTCAGGGATTGCCTAACGCCGCTTCGTTGCAAACATTAACAGGGCGTGTTTTTGATAATAATGCTATTTTAAATAGCATAATCTCTAATCTAAAATATTATATAGAAACTTTACAAGAAGGTAATTTTAGTGCACTTAAAGCAGAATATGAGTCGTATTTGTTTAGAAAAGATAAACCCTCAACATTCAAAGATGTAGCGGGTAATTTATTTTCAGGTTATATCAAATCTGTAAAGCCATCAGGTGAGTTACAAATTGTATTGGAAGGTAATATTACCAAAGCCTTTGCACTAAAAGATGTTACTTTAATGTATTAAATAGCTTTTGGCAAATTGGTAACTAAAGTTTCTATAAATTTTGAAATAGGACTTTTAATCATCATCGCCATCATTGGATTAAAATCACCACTAAATTGTAGTTGTACATCACTATTTGTACTTTCAGTTTCAGTAATTACAGCAGTTAACGCAAAGTCTATTTTTCCGCCAGCAGCACCAAATATAATTTTGTTTGGTGGTATTGTCTCTTTCTTCTTAAGTACAATTTCTGGCATACCTTTAAGTGCGAATAAAAATTTATCTTCACCTAATACCTCAAATTTGCTAATGTTTTCAGGCATTAAAGCTTCAAAATTTTTAATATCAGATATAAAGTTGAAGGTGTCTTCAGGTGTTTTTGGTATACTTACTTTTGGAGATTCTAAATTCATTATTCTGTTGTTTAGTTTTAGGTATGATTGTTACGTTGCGTCTTAGTGTAAAAATATAAGTGTTAACTTCTAAACCACCTTATCAAATAGCATTCCATTCGCTAGGGTTAGCATTCCATTCAGTTAATAATTTCAATTCACTTTCAGTAATGTAATTTGTTTGTAGCGCTTGTTCTAAAAGGGTTTCATAGTTTCCAAGTGTATGTAATTCAACACTTTCTTTTTCAAAATTTTCTTCTGAAATTTTAAATCCGTAGCTAAAAATAGCCACCATACCTTTTATTGAAATACCGCCATCTCTCAATGCTTTTACAGCGTTTAAACTGCTCTTACCGGTACTTATTAAATCTTCTAAAACTACAACGTTTTGTCCTTTTTCTATAAAACCTTCAATTTGGTTTTTTCTACCGTGGCCTTTAGCATCTGGCCTTACGTAAATAAAGGGTAAGTTTAAATAATCTGCCACTAACATACCTATACCTATAGCACCAGTAGCAACTCCAGCAATAGCATCTGGTTTTCCGTAGTGTTGTTCGATGTATTTAGCCATGGTTTCGCGTACGTAATTGCGAATGGTTGGAAACGATAGAATAATTCTGTTATCACAATAAATAGGTGATTTCCAACCTGAAGCCCAAGTAAAAGGCGCTTTCGGACTCAGTTTTATTGCATTAACTTGCAACAACACTTCGGCTGTTTTTTTTGCGGTGTCTTTATTAAAAATCATAACACAAAATTAAACATATATTTAGGATAATTTACTTCCTTTTTAAGGAATAAATAATTTTTTTCAACAATGGTTAGTTTGTTTTTAAAAGTGATATTTTTACCAAACAGAACTAGCTTAAAAATACCCCTATGCATAAAATTTTTGTTGGTGATAAGCCTATAATTTTAGCCACCGAGCCTAAAGAAGAAAAAGGCATTAAAAATTATAAATTGAAGCCTGTTATTTTAAGGCGTGTAATACGCAAACTAAATAACAGTGCTACAAAAGAGGCACGTTTAGTTCATAAAAACGAAAAAAAATTACTCAAAAAATTTTTAAAAAAAGCACCAAATGTTATTGCTGGAGGCGGAAAAGTTTACAACGATAAAGGTAAAGTACTTTTTATTTTTAGAAATGGAAAATGGGATTTACCC
>CALDUF010000132.1 GCA_937923515.1 uncultured Flavobacteriaceae bacterium | reverse complement strand
TAAAATTGGAATTTGATCTGGGCTCGCTCCTAAAAAATCATAAATAGGTGTTACTGCACTTTGTTGCAAACCAAAACTGTATTGAATTCCAAAAAATCCAACATTCATATTTAATATTTGCCAAAAAGACAATTTTGGTTTCGCTATTCTCATCTTATTTTTTGTTTTCAGTTAACCGATTTAGAAAGTCTTCAAAATTTGCAACATCATTTACTTTTATTGTTCCTCCTAAATCTACAATTGGTAATACTATTGCATCCAGAGGTATCCCCGCATTTTGCAATTTTAATATCATTTCTTTTTGCTTATCAAGATTTACATCAACATCATAATATACAAATGGTACCTTTTTATCTCTTAAAAACGCTTTAGTATCCATACAGTAATGACAAGTATCACTACCGTAAACAATAACCAATGTTGCTTTTGAGGCATCTAATACAGTTTCATTTGCATGTTTTACTTGTGAGAATACAGTTTGACTAAAACCGAATACCACAGCTAAAAGTAAAATAAAACCTCTCATATATAAAAGTTGTATGTTGAAGTCAAAAAGAGTTGGGTTTTAAAAACTAACCGCAACTCTTTTCTCATCATTTAAAAATCAAACTAAACTAATTCTTATATTAAAACTTGTATTGTAAAGATAATGTTGTAGAACGCCCACTAATAGATCTTGCTCTAACTAAGCGATCTGAACCAAAAGCACCATCTCCGTTTCCTTCAACTTCAGTAATACCAACGGTATCAAAAATGTTGTTTACACTTAACACTAGCGAAAGTCCATCAGTTAAACCTGCTCTACCAATTAAATTAAAGTAAGCATAAGCTGGCATTACCAAATCGTTATCATCTTGTGCAAACGATTTTGTTGTACCCAATACACTTAAAGCTAAACCATGTTGGCTGTTTTCACCAAAATTATATGATGGCGATAAGTTATATACTAAATCTGCTTGTCGTCTTGGTGTATTTCCTTCGTTAGCACCACCATCAATTTCAGCTTTTGTCCAAGTAAAAGAACCATTAAAGTTAAAGTTTTCTCCAAACACTAATGCTGTTTCGGCTTCTATACCTAAAGCCTTAAACGGGTTACCTACAGATCTATTTAACTCATTACTCAATCCTTCATCAGTATTACTCATAAACCCAGTAAGGTTTAACACGCCATTGTTCAATCTTTTCTTAAAACCAACTTCTAGTTGAGACACTTCGTCAAACTGCACATCGGCTCTTCCATCTAAACCATAGTTGTTTCTATCTGCTGCTCTTCCAGAAGCTCCAGAACTATACCTTCCAAATACTGCTGTACCGTCATTTAACTTATAGTTAAGACCAAATGAGTATGATACAAAGTTGTAATCGTCATTTACTATTTGTCCTGCATTACCAGCAATTACTGGTACAACTTGCTCTATACCTTCAATAGTGCCATTGCCGTCGTAATCGTAAGTATCTTGACTTGAAGGACCAGCAGCAATTGTACCGTTTACATTTACATTCTCAAAACGAACACTACCATCAAAATTTAATTTTTCAGTAATAGCTGCGTCTACACCTACATAAGGTGAATTTACGTTATGTACTGTATTATATCTGCGCTGGCAGCAGTTACCCCAAACTGGAGTGCCGTAAGAATATTGTCCGTTTCTAGAAAATCCATCAAAATCTGCTAACCTTGCTTCGCCGCCTCCTTTTACTTCTGATAAGAAAGAGCTCCACTGCCATCCTATTTTTGTGTTTTGAGTTGCTGTAAATAAACCAGCTGTAACACCAATATTGTCACTTAGTTTTTTAGAGATTTTAACATCACTGAAAAAGTTACTTAAATCTTCAATACTTACATCGAACATATGAATGATTTGCGCTAAACCGTTTGAAGGTGCAAATGTTTCTCTATCGCCATTAGTATACACTAAATCTCCTGTTGCGTTTGATGCATCTCTAGCTATTGTTTCAATTTCAGAAACAGTACCTACTGCTGCTGTAAAAGGCGACACCCATTCTCCACTATTATTAGAATAACGCGCTTTACCCGCTATTTTCCAGTCATTTCCTAAATCAAAAGAAAATTCAGCACCTAATGATTGAGATTTTGGATTATTACCGTTTCTAACATCATTTACATGTCTTCCTCCACCATCAAAAGGGTTTGTACCTGCGCTTTGTTGTAAGTTAGCAGAGTGTTGAGAATCACTAGTAATATCAAAACCTGGTAAATTAGCGTATGTTGGGTTATCATTACTACCTTGTAATAACATTGGCATAGGCAAGTACATTACAGATCTGTCATTCAATAATTTTGCATATACACGCACATAACCATTATCAAATCTTTTAGTAAGGTTTGCTTTAAACTGGCCACCTTTATTACCTTGATACCCTATTTCTCTTGGGCCTTCTCCAGTTCTCATAAACCCACCAAAGTGATAAGAAAATCCGTTTCCTAATGGAGAACCATACTCAAAATCTAATCTACTTGTTTGGTAATCTACACCAAAAGTTGTTCCTAATGATCCACCCTCAGTAGCACCTGTTTTACTAATCATGTTAATGATACCAGCAGGACCATTTGATGTTTGTGTAGATGCCGAACCACCTCTAATAGCTTCAACTCTTCCAATGTTAGAGTCTATTCTTAAAAAGTTATCAGCATTTCCAAATGATGTATCTCCAAATAAGTTTAAAGGCAAACCATCTTCTTGAATTTGAAAATACCTTGAACCCCCTGATGAAACGGGTACACCACGTACATTGAAGTTGGCATTACCTTCTCCACCTGATGACTCTGCACGAATACCTGGTATGTTTCTAAAAAGCTCTCCTGCACTTCTAGGTGCTGCTTGCTCTATAAGTTCTACATCCATAGTAGATACAGATATACTAGACTCTATTTTAGATTTAGGATTTACAACACCAGTTACAATAACCTGATCTAATGATTGCGCATCTTCTTTCATAACAATGTTTACTGTAACATCATCACCTTGTACCGTTGCACCTTGAGAAAATTTTGCATATCCTATAAAAGTAGCTAATACTGTATATGTACC
>CALDUF010000131.1 GCA_937923515.1 uncultured Flavobacteriaceae bacterium | reverse complement strand
CACGAAGAAGGTGGGCAGTTTGTATTAACTAATGCACCAGTTGCCATGCGAATGGGGCAAATTAATGAATTAGCTGAAAAAACAGGTTCTGAAATTATTCCTGCTGATGCAACTTCAGAAGAAGATTTACAAAATTTGGTTGAAAAATCTATGGAGATTTTAGGCGGAAAGATTGATTTTGTACTACACTCTATAGGTATGTCAATTAACGTTAGAAAAGGAAAACATTATACAGACCAAAATTATGCCTGGACACAAAAAGGTACCGATGTATCTGCAATATCTTTTCATAAAGTAATGCAAACGCTTTACAAAGCCGATGCTATGAACGAGTGGGGAAGTATTGTGGCTTTAACATACATGGCAGCCCAACGCGTGTTTCCAGATTATAACGATATGGCTGATAATAAAGCGTATTTAGAAAGTGTGGCGCGTAGTTTTGGTTATTTCTTTGGAAGAGACAAAAAAGTACGTGTAAATACTATTTCTCAATCGCCTACGCCAACTACTGCTGGTAGTGGTGTAAAGGGCTTTGACGGATTTATATCGTATGCCGAAAAAATGTCGCCACTAGGTAATGCCACAGCAATGGATTGTGCTAATTATACAGTAACACTGTTTAGCGACTTAACAAAGCGTGTAACATTACAAAACCTGTATAACGATGGTGGTTTTAGTAATATGGGAGTTAGTGATGCTGTTATGAGCGCCTTTACAGGAGAAGAATAACAAGAATTACTAGAAAATTTTATGTAGACCAGACCTGTCAGGGTTTTTTAAAACCCTGACAGGTCTTTTCTTTTTTAACGAAGGCTTAAAAAAATATATGTTATAGAAATTAAACCTCACAGGTTTTAGAAACCTGCGAGGTCTTTTTTATTAGGAATAGTTACTTTTGTGTTTATGCAATTACAGTATTCATTTATAATTCCAGTATATAATCGCCCTGACGAAGTAGATGAGTTGTTAGCTAGTTTTAAAACTATGGAAACGCAGCTAGATTACGAAATTGTAATTGTTGAAGATGGCTCAACCCACACATCTAAACATATTGTTGAACGGTATAACTCTTATTTAAACATTTCATATTTTTTTAAAGAAAACACCGGTCCTGGAGATTCTAGAAATTTTGGTATGCAACATGCTAAAGGCAATTATTTTATAATTCTAGATAGCGATGTGATAATGCCGTCAACCTATTTAAGTGAAGTGGATAAAAGCCTTAAGGCTAATTATGTTGATTGTTTTGGTGGCCCTGATGCAGCGCACCACTCGTTTTCTGATGTACAAAAAGCTATAAATTTTGCAATGACATCGGTTATTACCACAGGTGGTATTAGAGGCAATAAAAAAGCAGTAGATAAATTTCAACCTAGAAGTTTTAACATGGGAATTTCTAAAAAAGCGTTTAAAGCGTCAAATGGTTTCGGTAGAATTCATCCTGGAGAAGACCCTGATTTATCTATAAGACTTTGGAATTTGGGCTTTAAAACAAAACTAATTCCTAGTGCTGTTGTGTATCATAAACGCCGTATTTCTTGGCGTAAATTTCAACAGCAAGTACGTAAATTTGGTTTAGTACGTCCCATTTTAAATTCATGGCATCCAAGTACTAAAAAGCTAACCTATTGGTTTCCAAGTGCATTTATTATTGGTTTTATTGGTGCTGTATTGTTTGCTTTATTAGGTGTTAAATGGCCAATACTAGCATATGGATTATATTTTTTAATTGCTTTTCTATCTGCACTTTTTACTACAAAAAGTATTAAAGTTACACTAATGGCACTATGGGCAATTTGTATACAGTTTATGGGTTATGGTCTTGGTTTTTTGGAATCAACGTTTGCCATTCGTATCTTGAATAAAGATCCTGAAACTCATTTTCCAAAATTGTTTTTCAAACTAAAATGATAAAAAAGCTTAAATCAGAAGTATTAACATCTATTAAGAACAAACGTCTTAATGTGTTTTTGCTATTTCTTTTTTCAGCATTCGTAATTTTAATTTTTACAAAACTTTCTAAATCGTACACCAGTACCATAAGTTTTGATATTGAAAAAATTAATGTCCCTCAGGATAAAATAATTTTAAACGATTCTAGTCATCAATTTAAAGTAACGTTAAAAACGCACGGATTTAAATGGCTAAACTATTATTTTACGAAGCCTAAACTTAAAATTGATTTTTCTAACGAAGTTTATAAAAATCAAAATACGTTTGTGTTCACAAAATCGGTGTCTTATCTCAACGAAAAAAAGCCTTTTCGAAATGGTGTAGCGCTTTTAAATATAAATCCTGATACACTTTTTTTTAAATACGATACTAATCTTGTAAAAAAAATTCCCGTACGTATAGAAACAGATATTGCGTTTTCACCTGGATATGATGTTAAAAACAATTATAGCACCATTCCAGATTCTATTGTAGTAATAGGACCGCACGAGATTGTACAACAAATGGAGTCTATACAAACTGAAAACATTGTTTTAACAGATGTAAGGACAGATATTTCTGAAACTGTGAAATTAAAGCTTCCAAAGGCGAGTAGCGATTTAAAATTTTCAACCAAAGCGATTAAGTTTAATGCTAACGTGGGCAAATTTACTGAAGGTACAGTGGCTATACCTATTCAAGTAACTAATTTGCCTCAAAATATATCTATAAAATACTTCCCAAAAGAAGTTAAGGTTTACTACTACACGAGTTTAGAAGATTTTAATGCTATTGTGCCAAGCGATTTTAAAGTAAAATGCGATTTTAATAAAAGTATCGATAATCAATCTGTGTTGATACCCGAAATTACGAAAGCACCTAAAAATGTTAAGAACGTAAGGCTGAATTTAAAGCGTATTGAATTTATTATTTTAAAATGATGGTAGTTGGTTTAACAGGTGGTATTGGTAGCGGAAAGACTACTGTAGCAAAAGCGTTTAAAGCTTTGGGTGTTCCTGTGTACATTGCCGATATTGAAGCTAAAAAACTCATGCAGCGGTCTAAAGTTATAAAGCGACAGCTAAAGGCGTTATTAGGTGAAGCCGCTTATGTAGATGATAAACTAAATAAACCCTACATCGCCAATATAATTTTTAACGATAAAGATTATTTAGAAAAAATGAATTCCATTGTGCATCCAAAAGTAGCACGACATTTTAATAAATGGGTTGCTAAACAAAATACACAGTACGTGATAAAAGAAGTTGCTATTCTATTTGAAAATGGTGGATACAAAACATGTGATGCAATTATTACTGTTACGGCACCAAAAGCCATAAGGATAGAACGGGTTATGAAACGTGATAACACTTCAAAAGAAAAAATTGAAGCGATCATGAAAAACCAATGGACCGACCGCAAAAAAGTTGAAGCTTCAGACTTTGTGATTGTTAATAACCATCTTAACGATACCCTGCTTCAAGTAAAAAAAGTGCACCAAAAAATCCTTCAAAATGCACGATAATTTTATAGTTTTAACATTTTTGTTAACGTAAGGTTAAATGATAAGTTGGCTAAATGTTAAAATGTTAATTTTGATTAATGAGCAAGAAGGTTTTCGTACTGTCGATAGTGTTGATGAGTTTATCGCTTGTGGGGATAATTTTTGTTCAAGCATATTTTATTAAAGATGCTTACGACAATGAAAAAGCACGTTTTAAGTTTAATGTAAAAAGTGCTTTAAGTTTCGTGTCTAATGCCATTGAAGATAATGAATTAGACAAATATTTTGAGCGTTTCCAAGAGCTAGACAGCGAAAAGAAACGCGATTCTGCTGCTGTTTCGCAATTATTTATTTACCAAAGAAACAACAGTACAAAAGACATGCTTATTTATAAAAGTGATGTTTTAGAAGAAAACTATAAGTTATCTTCATCGCTCTTTGACATTGGTTTAGATAGTATTGATATTACGCGTATTATAGGTAATTCAGAACTTCAAGTTATTGATGGTTCTGGTGTAGCTAACAAAGACATAAACAAGTCGCCTATTCTTAAAATTATAAATAGTGGGGTTTTAAAAGATGCAGAACGCAATTCTTTTAATAAAAATTTCAAAGCATTTGCTAAAACTATACCAGTACATAAACGTGTTTCTAAAGATGATGTGTCAAAATTATTAGCATCAAAGTTTGAGGCAAATGGTATTGATATAGATTTTGAATTTGCTATTTATAGTAGAGATTTGGCAACTAAAGTGTATAGCGATGGTTTTGAGAAAACAGAAGCTTCAACCTATAGTATTCCTATTTTTTATGATGAAAATAATCAAAGTAATTATAAACTGTTGGTAAATTTCCTTGGAGATAATAAGTTTATATTTTCTTCAATATTAAGTATGGTACTGTTGTCTATCGTGTTTACCTCAATTATTATTATTGCGTATTCAAATGCGTTATTTCAATTGGTAAAACAGCGAAAAATATCACAGATTAAAACAGATTTTATCAATAACATGACGCATGAGTTTAAAACACCTATAGCTACCATTAATTTAGCTTTAGATGCCATACGAAACCCGAAAATTATTGATGATAAAGAAAAAGTAATGCGTTATCTTAAGATGATTCGGGAAGAGAATAAGCGTATGCATGCTCAAGTAGAAAATGTGTTGAGAATATCTAAACTAGAAAAAAACGAACTTAATATTAGTAAGGATAGGGTTGATTTAAACGACTTAGTTGAAGATGCTATTACCCATGTAGAATTGATTGTTGAAGATAGGCAAGGGTATATTAAAACACATTTAGAAGCGCAACAAACATCGGTATTGGCTAATGATACTCATTTTACTAATGTTATAGTGAATATATTAGATAATGCCATTAAATATTCTCCAAACGCTCCAAATATAGATGTGTTTACAGAGAATGTAGGTACTAATATATTATTAAAAATAAAAGATAAAGGTAGTGGTATGAGTAAAACCGCTGCAAAACGTGTGTTCGAAAAATTTTATAGAGAACACACCGGAGATATACATAACGTAAAAGGACACGGTTTAGGTTTAGCATACGTAAAACGTATTGTTGATGATCACCAAGGCTTTGTGTCTGTTGAAAGTGAAAAAGGTAAAGGAAGTACATTTACAATTAAACTTCCGCTAATATCATAGAATTATGGAAGAACAAAACAAGAAGATTTTATTAGTTGAGGATGATCCCAATTTTGGTACAGTACTCAGAGATTATTTAATGATGAATGATTATGATGTAGTGCATGCTAAAAATGGTATGGAAGGTTTTGAAAAATTTAAGAAAGACGATTACGATTTATGCATATTAGACGTAATGATGCCTTATAAAGATGGATTTACCTTGGCGAAAGAAATACGTGAAAAAAATACAGATGTTCCCATTGTGTTTTTAACAGCCAAAGCCATGAAGGAAGATGTGCTTAAAGGCTACAAAGTTGGTGCAGATGATTATTTAAATAAGCCTTTTGATAGTGAGGTGCTTTTAATGAAAATAAAAGCCATTATACAACGTAAAGCTACAGAAACCATTGCTGATAGTAAACAGTTTGAGTTTGAAATAGGGCGCTTTCACCTTAATTCTAAGTTAAGATTTTTACGTTTTGATGGTGGTGAACCTGTAAAATTATCGCCAAAGGAAAACGAATTATTGAGAATGTTAGCACTACATGAAAACGACTTAATGCCTCGTGAGTTAGCGTTAACAAAAATATGGCGCGATGATAATTATTTTACGTCTAGAAGTATGGACGTTTACATTGCAAAACTGCGTAAATATTTAAAACCTGATGAAAAGGTAGAAATACTAAACATACACGGTGAAGGTTTTAGGCTGGTTGTAAATAGCTAATCTATAAATATTACACAATTTAAAAATCCAGCGTTTGCTGGATTTTTTGTTTATATGCGTTTAGATAACCATGTTTTAAGCTCATAAAAGTTTTGTGGTGCCACACCGTGACCCACAGGAAATTCAGAATAGGTGTTTTTTATTTGTAATGCGTTTAAAAACTCAGGCGTTTGTCTTGCCCAATCTGGCGGAATAACTTGGTCTGCACTACCATGAGAACAGTAAAAATCTAAATGTTGGTAATGTTTAGCAGTTAAATCTTCAGGTAAAATATCTTTGTTTACATAGCCACTTAACGCAATGATGTTTTTTATTTTTTGTGGATAAGTTAATGCTACCGCATAACTTAAAATACTACCTTGACTAAAACCTAAAAGGGTAACGTTGTTACTCTTTACGTTGTATTTCTGTTTTAGCTCATCAATAAATGTAGCGATACTATTTACAGAAGATTTAGCTTGCTCGTTATCACTCCATTTGCCTTTATCAGCATCAAAATTAATGGCATACCATGCATTTCCATAAGGCTGCATGGTGTAAGGTGCTTTTGCAGACACTATTAAAAGTTCCTCTGGCAACTCGCCAGCAAACGAAAATAAATCGTTTTCATCACTGCCATAACCATGTAACATGATAAGCAAAGGCGCGTTTTCTTTAAGGGTTGATGGTCTTACAACGTAGTCTAGGGATAAAGAAGTTTGTAGCATATTTTTAAGAGCCAATATTTGAAAATACTTTTTGATACAGTTTGCCAACAAGTGGCACTAAGTTTAGTTTTCCTGAAGTTGCACCTAAAAAACCATATAACCAAAGTGTTATAAAAAATACATAAACAGCAACACGTAACATAAAAATATCAAAGTTGCGAACTATAGATAAATTGATAACGATAAGTGTTAACCATATCCCTAAGGATTGCCTAATATGAAAAGACGCAAATGGGTTTTTCTTTTCGTTATTTAAATAGAATGCTATAATAATTCCAAATACCGTTAAATAACTAATAATTGCATTTTTACTACCTGCCTTAATCGTATCTTCTGTCATCTTATTTTAAAACTGAAGTGTTATTAGAAATGATACCGTAAACTTTACCCTTTAGCGTTTCGCCTTTAAAAATGGCATTATGCGATTTAGAGTGAATGTGCGCTTTAGAAAATGTATATTTTTCTGACGGATCAAACAGTGTCACACTTAGCGTTTCTCCAACATTAATTGGGGTTTGCGCTACACCAAACCGTTGTTTGCCTTTGGTAAGTATATCAATAGTTTTCTTTAGGGTGAATTTTTGTTGTAAGGCTCCAAAAGCACTTTCTAAACCAATTACACCATAACTTGCATGATCAAATTCAATCTTTTTTAATTCTACATCTAAAGGATTGTGGTCGCTGGTTACCATATCAATCGTGCCATCTTTTACGCCTTCAATTAACGCATCAATATCCTCTTGGGTACGCAGTGGTGGCTTTACTTTAAAATTAGTATCAAAGTCTGTTAAATGTTCATCTGTAAAATATAGATTATGGATAGCCACACTACAACTTACATCTAGTTTTTTAGCTTTTGCTTCGCGAATTAAAGCTACACTTTTTGCAGTTGAAATGGTAGGGATATGTAATTTGCCTTCGGTGTATTCTAAAATAAATAAATCTCTAGCTACTTGCAATTCTTCAGCTAGCGCAGGATTTCCTTTTAAACCTAAAGAAGTGCTGGTAACATTTTCGTTCATAACGCCGTGTCCAGAAATTTTATTTTCCTGAGGAAATGAGCACACTAAACCTCCAAAATTACTAGCGTATTGCAGTGCTATTTTTAAAAGGTTAGGATTAGAAATGGGCTTTTTGTAGTCATAAAAGGCTACAGCACCAGCATTTTTCATATCAAACAATTCCGCTAAATCTTCGCCTTTGCTATGTTTTGTAAGTGCACCTATTGGTAATACACTCACAGCCTTATGTAATGCTTTTGATGTGATAAAGGCAACATCAGAGCTTGTATCAATTATAGGGTTTGTGTTTGCATTTACTGCAACTGTTGTAAACCCAGAGAACCCAGCGGTTTTAATACCATTTTCTAAAGTTTCGCGCTCTTCAAACCCTGGTTCTCCAAAACACACGCTACTATCAAACCAACCTTGCGATATGTGTAGGTTTTCAAAAGCAATTTCTTTGTATTTTTTTGGATTTTTTAGGTGAGTGCCTATGTTGCTAATTAATCCGCCTTCAACTAGTATATCTTGAGTAGTGTTATGAAAATCACTTTTAGCATCAAGAATAGTGGCAGATTTTATAAGTATGTTCATTTAAAATATTTTAAGATGAGCATTTCTATGATTAGTAGAATTAATGCAAAAATAACAAACCATTTCCATAGCGCATCAACTTTAGTCTCACTTTTTAATGTATCAAACATATTGGCAACAGAATTACTGTTAGTAATATGCGGTATATTTTCAATATTTTGATAGGTTAAATCACTTTCATTCCTATTAAAATTATAGCTAATATTTTTAATAGTGGTTTCACCATTTACTATACCAAAAACGGCCGCATTAATAGGAATATCGTCTGTGGTAATAACTACTTTGTTATTAAAATTTTGCTGTTTTGGTATAATGGTTTCATTGTGGGAGGTTAAGCTTAATACGCCATCTTGCTTTAAATCGGTTTTAACTTCAAAACTATTTTGTTTTCCGATAGTATAGTACAAGTTTGGAATTTTAAAGCTATTTTTTGCAATATTATAGAGCGTTGGCACTATTAAGGGTGAACTTTTAAAGTTTGAGTTTTCGTTGTTCAATGCCGCAGTAAACACATACACGTTGCCATTATTGGTTAAAAACGTTGTATTGTCTTCAAATGAAAGGATAGAGGTAAATTGCTTTGAATTTAGACTGTAAAACGTATTTACTTTTGGATATTGAAAATTAGTAATGCGTTTTTCAAAAACACCGTTATTGTAAAGCGGGTGACTGTAATTAATGGTTGTAATACGTTTACTAGTTGGTGTTTTAGCTTTTAACCCCAATTTATATACAGCTAATAAGTTATTATACGAATTTAGATTTGCATTTTTTGAAGGTATAACTAAAACAGTACCGCCGTTAGTTGTAAAAGATTTTAAAACTGTTGCCAAGGCGTTTGGTAGTGTTTCTAATTCATTTAATACAATTAAATCTTGATTATTAATGCGGTTATAATCTAAAGTACTAAGCGTGTAATTGGTAAATTTAAATTCGTTGTTTGTATAAATGCGTTTTAAAAAATCAGCATTTGTAGCACTAATGGCCAGTACATTTATTGTTTCAGTAGCATTAATATTAAAGTACAGTACGTTGTCAAACTGTAAATGCGAGTCGTTAATACGTATTTCGCCATTAATAATTTCGTTGGCAGGCAAACTAAAAGTAACACTAGCATTAGTAGCAATTGCCGTTGCTGTTTTTGCAATAAGCATACTGTTATTAAATAATGAAATAGGCAGATTATCTATGGCGTTGCCGCTATTTTTTAGTTGTACAGTAAGCTCTAATTTTGTTGGATTTGAATTGGAAATATAAGCCGAATCTATAGCGATATTTTGTGTGTTTACAGGATTTAACTTCACTGCATAAAGATTTGTAAGTGAGTCTTTAACAGGATTAAATGCTGTGGTATTAGATTGAAAATCTGATATGTAAATTAAATTTTTGGTAGTTGTTGCAGCCTTACTAAACACGCTTTTACTTTTAAGCAGTGCGGTTTGGTGTGTTAAGGTATTAGAGGCATACGGTAGTTGTAACAAATTATTTTTTATGGCTTTAATAGTGGTATTTCTAAAATTTTCAGAATTTGTAACAATGCTAATTTTTTCATCTTCTGGTACGTTGCTTATTATGTCTTGAACAGCACGTTTTAATAGCACACCTTGCGCTCCTTTGGCTTGCATGCTAAACGAATTGTCTAGGTATATAACGGTTTCTGTTGCTTTGTTTAAGGTTTTATTTTTTGAAAAGTAAGGTTGTGCAAATGCTAAAATAATAGCAGCAAGCAATGCCAAACGGGTAAACAGAGTAAGCCATTTTTTTAGCTGAGAACTTTTACGAGTTTGTACGGTGATGTTTTTTAAAAATGCAACATTTGTAAATGGTACTTTTTTAAATTTCCGAAGTTGAAATAAATGAACAATTATAGGAATTACCAGTAAAAATAAAGCGTAAAGAAGTTCGGGGTATTTAAACTGCATTTATATTTTAGTTTATCAAACCTACGCAATTTTTTTTATTTCATGTAAAAAGTTAACAAAAGAAAATATAGTCTTTAAAAGCCTGTAAATTACACGTGGTTAAATAGGCTCTAATTTCTTTTTGAGCTTCCTTATTGGCAACGGTTATAAGACTTTGCGGATTTTTGATAGTTTTTAAAGCATGAAAACTAAGCAATGTTTTACCATAAATAGCTTTACCAATTTTATTAGGGTTATCACAAATCCATTGAAACGCAATATTGCGCTCTATAAATAAACGCGCCATAAGTTTTCCTTTAGTGCCTGCACCCCAAATTACTAGGTTTTTACTAGAGTTATAGTCAATATCTAAAAAATGGTGCACTTTTAAAGTGGTAAAATGATTTTGAGCATAGTGCACATGCGTTCGTGATGTTCGGGTGCTATAATCGCGCCATTTATGAATCACATCATTACAAGGAATGCATTTGTAACCGTGTTTATAAAATCGGAATGTTAGATCGTAATCTTCTGGGTAAATATTGGGGTTAAAAGCGCCACAGGCCTCTAAATCTTCACGATACACCATCCAACATGGCGAAGGAATTACACATTCTTTGTAAATTTCATCATAATTATGTCCTGTTTTTGTCAATGTATTTAGCCACACTTCATAACTTTTATAACCAGGGCCTACACCGTTGGCATTAAAGTACGACACTAAACCTACGGCAACATAGTGTTTACCATAAGTTTTTAGATGCTGTACTAAAACATCTAGCTTATTGGGTAACATTATATCATCACTATCCATACGGGTAACTAGTGTGCCGCTACTATGTTTAAATGCTAATTTTAGCGCATCTATAATACCATTGCCATTGGTTTTATGTAGTTTAATCCTAGCATCTCTTTTAGCAAAACCTTCAACTATTGCATAACTTTCATCTTCAGAATGGTCGTCTATTATTAACAGTTCCCAATTGGTATAAGATTGTTTTAGGATAGATTCTAAACAGTCTTCTAAAAATTTAGCTGTATTTTTAAAAGGTGTTAATATGCTTACAAGAGGCTGTTTCATTGGGCGAATATAGCATCTTTTAACAAAACCTTATGAAAACATGGCAACACATAATCTTATTTTTGGTTCTACTTTTAATTTAACAATTTACGAATGAATATTAGAGTTTTTACGGCATCAGCTTTCTTAAGTGTAGTGCTTTTAGGTTGTAGCGCAGGAAAAAATAGCAAGAACGATTTGGCTACCAGTTTGCCAATTGATTCGCATATCGACTTATCAAAGATAACTAATGATAAAGCCCCTGTAACCATAAATCCTGGGCGTTTTATAACCGAAACTGTAACGTATAGGTTGCCAAGAGTAGTGCAAGGTACGTATTCGGTAAGTGATTTTGGTAAGTATATTGAGGACTTTAAAGCGATTGATTACGATGGTAATACTTTGCCAGTAACACAAGTTGACGAGAATACTTGGACTATAACAAATGCAAAAACTCTAGATAAAATAACGTATTACGTTAATGATACTTTTGATATTGAACAGACAGGTGGTATTGGCGGAGAACAACCGTTTTCTCCAGCAGGAACAAATATAGAACCCAAAAACTACGTGCTTAATTTACATGGGTTTATTGGGTATTTTGATACGCTTAAAACAAACCAATATAAACTTGATATTACTGCTCCTACAGATTTTGTGCGTACTTCGGCATTGCAAAATACAGCGTCTAGTAAAAGTAAAGATGGGGCATTAACGACTACAACTTATTTGGCACCTCGTTATTTTGATATTACCGATAATCCTATGATGTATGGTAATTTAGATGTTGAGGAGTTTTTGGTAGGCGATATTAAAATTGTATTAAGTGTATATTCTCCAAATAACGTACACACAGCCGCATCTTTAAAAGAAACTATTTTAAAGATGATGACAGCGCAAAAAGCGTATTTGGGAGATATTAATTCTACACCGCGTTATGATATTTATTTGTATTTATCTGAAGGAACAGCAGAGTCGCCAAAGGGATATGGTGCTTTAGAACATCATACATCTACAGTGGTTGTTTTACCAGAATCTATGGATAAAGCTGCGCTTGATGAAAGTATGATTGATGTGGTTTCTCACGAGTTTTTTCATATAGTTACGCCTTTAAGTGTGCATTCTGAAGATGTACATTATTTTGATTATAATAACCCTACATTCTCAAAACACTTATGGATGTATGAAGGTGTAACCGAATATTTTGCAACACTATTTCAAGTAGATCAAGATTTAGTTGAAAAAGAAGATTTTTACAATAAAATAATGAGTAAAATAAAAGCATCAAAGCGCTATAATGATGCTATGAGTTTTACCATTATGAGTGAAAATATTTTAAAAGATGCTTATAAAGATGAATACATAAACGTGTATCAAAAAGGTGCTTTAATTGGTATGTGTATTGATATTTTAATGCGTGAAGCGAGTAATGGCGATAGAGGTATTTTGTCCTTAATGAAAGAGTTGTCTAATAAATATGGTAAAAATAAGCCGTTTGAAGATGATAAATTAATTGCCGAAATTACTGAAATGACGTATCCCTCGGTTGGTGAATTTTTAAATACGCATGTGGTTGGAGATTTACCCATAAACTACAGTACCTTTTTTGAAAAGGTAGGTTTAGAGATTGGTGAATCAAAAATTAAAGCAAATTACATTATGATGGATAATGCACCAATAGTTAGTGGTGATGCGCAAAAAGAAACTATTTTCTTTACTAGCGCTGCTTTACAAAATAGCTTTTGGGCAGCACAAGGTGTTCAAGAAAATGATGTAATTAAAAGTATAGATGGTACAGATTTAACTTTAACAAATGCAAACCAAGTATTACAAGAGGTGTTTATGTGGAAACCTGGTAAAGATATTGAGGTGGTTTTAGATAGAAATGGAGAAGAGATTGTAATTAAAACAACCACTACGCAAGGGTATACAACTGGCGAAGGCTTAATTGAAAAGCAAGATGCTACCGAAGCGCAAATAGCGTTAAGAAACGCTTGGTTGAAAGGATAACCTATTGCAATAACAACGTTAAAAAGCGGTTGGTTTTAAAAAAACTAATCGCTTTTTTATTTTTAAAATTAGTCTTCTAGTAAATCGGGGCGACGTACTTTGGTACGTTCGTAGGCCTGTGCTTCGCGCCATTCTTCAATTTTTGGTAAATTACCGCTAAACAGTAATTCTGGTACTTTCCAACCATTATAATCTCTGGGCTTTGTGTAAATAGGTGGCGCTAATAAATTATCTTGAAACGAGTCTGTTAGGGCAGAGGTTTCGTTACCCAAAACACCAGGAATTAAACGTATTACGGCATCACATAATACCGCAGCTGCAAGTTCTCCTCCAGAAAGTACAAAATCACCTATAGATATTTCGCGTGTAATTAGATAATCTCTCACACGTTGGTCTACACCTTTATAATGTCCGCAAAGAATAATAATATTTTCTTTTATTGAAATATGGTTGGCCATACCTTGGTTAAGCGTTTCGCCATCAGGTGTCATATAAATTACGTCGTCGTAATTACGTTGCGATTTTAATTTTTCAATACATTTATGTATGGGTTCTACCATCATTACCATGCCAGCACCACCACCAAATTGTGTATCGTCTATAGATTTGTAATTATCAGAAGTATAGTCTCGTAAATTATGAAAATGTATCTCTACCAAACCAGCATCAATAGCGCGTTTAAGTATAGACGCTTCAAAAGGACTTTTTAATAATTCAGGCAATACGGTAATTATATCAATTCTCATAGTAATAATCTTGAGACAAAGATATGCGAATTGTTTAATATTGAAAGTTAAAGCACAATATCTAACTTTTGATTATCTAAATAAAATAACCAAAAGCCTTAAACTATTTTATTGGTGTAAATAAAGAAAGCTGAGCAAGGAGTATTGGATAATAGTGCTAAAAATTGAAAACTATATTTATTTAGTGGTTTAGTAAACCCAAAAGTTCTTCTTCAAAACCATTAACAAACATATTGGCATGCCCGTTAACTATTTTATGCTCTTTATCAATTAAAATGGCTTTGTTTAAAGGGTATATTGCAAGTTGCTGTTTTGATTGTATTGGAGTTTCTAAAATGTATTCGTTTAGAGGTAATTGCGACTTACTTTGTATGGTAGATACCCAACGCTCTATACTGTAATCATCAATATTTATTGAAATAAATTCTACCTCTGGGTATTTTATAGTAAGTTCACTTACGCGTTTATGGCTATCCTCAAAATAACCCTTGTATAAGTGCGACCAAAAGTATACTACAGTAGGTTTACTTATTAAATCGTTAATACTAACAATATCGTTTTTTATAGTTCTTACATCAACATCGGGGAAAAGTTCACCTGGTTTTAATTTGTTTATAGATTGGTTGTAAGATACTATCCTATCATTATTCTTTTTGTTTGTGCTTTTTGAAAGCAAATATTTAATCACTTTATCGTTATCTTCAATGTTCTTGTTTTTAGAAAGAAATGTCATTCCATAATGAAAAAGTAAATCGTTTTTTATGTCTGCGTTGTGTACCAAACTGTCTATGGCTTTCATTTTGTCTAAGTTGTAACAACAGTTGGTCCAAATACCATAGGGCGTTTTAGAGTGTTTTACATGCGTTTCTAAAGCAATGTTGTTAAAACTACGCTTTAAGAAAGAAGTATAATTAAAATAGTTCTTTAAAAAATCATTGTTATAATCAACAGTTTTTCTAAAGTCATAAAACCCATCAGGTAAAGTTTCTATTATTTTTTTCTTATTACGGCCGTAGTGTACAAATGGGTATACTTCTTTACTCGTATAATAATCATAATCAATGTTAGCTTGCGCAATTTTATTAAAAAGCGCCGAGGTGTTGTGTTTTTTCTGGTATTTCTTTAGTTTTTGGTTTTTTCTAGATCTAATGGAATCTATTTGCTTTTCAAACGCAACAGGTTCTAACTGGCATAATTTAAAAACTTGCTTTTCTTCTTTTTCACTTTGAAGAAAATCATTTATTAAATAGTTATTCTTTTTTGCGCCTTTACCAGTATATACGAGCGATTCATCAAAATCAAAAGTATTTAAACGAAACATAATGCTATCTCCAGGTTCTAGAAGTAGCATTTGTATTTCACCACCATGACGAAAGGTGTAAAACCCAGGTGTTAAATTTTCAATTTTATATAAAAAGCGATTGTTGCCGTCTAGGTTTATGGTATCAATAACCTCTTCAGAATTAAAAAGAACAACGTAATTTGTATTCTTATTAATAATTTCACCTCCAATAACGGCATACTTACATGAGTCTGTTTCACAGCTAATTAGTGTAAATACAACACATACAATGTATATATATAATTTCATAAAATCCCTCTACAAAAGCAGCATATACTATCATATGCTACAAACAAAAATATGTGTTGCATATATAATAGCCTGTTAACGCGTTGTTAAATGTTGCCTAAGCGTTAAATACACGTTAAAAATTAAATTATTAAACTTTAAGTAACGCTTATATTTTTTTACTTTTGCAAAAATTTAAAATCAGGCTATGTTATCAGTATCAAACCTTTCAGTGCAATTTGGTAAGCGTGTACTATTCGACGAAGTAAATACTACATTTAATAACGGTAATTGTTATGGTATTATTGGTGCTAATGGTTCTGGTAAATCTACATTTTTAAGAATTTTATCGGGTAAGCAAGAAGCAACATCTGGTCATGTATCTTTAGAAACAGGCAAACGTATGTCTGTTTTTGAGCAAAATCATAACCTTTACGATGCTCATAATGTTTTAGAAACAGTTTTGATGGGTAATAAGCCACTTTTTAAAATTAAAACTGAAATTGATGCATTGTATGCCGATTACTCTGATGAGAATGCCGAAAAAATAGGAGAGTTGCAAGTACAGTTTGAAGAGATGAACGGTTGGAATGCCGAGAGTGATGCTGCCGCAATGTTATCAAATCTTGGCATAAAGGAAGATTTGCATTATACCTTAATGGCAGATTTAGATGGAAAGCAAAAGGTGCGTGTACTTTTGGCACAAGCTTTATTTGGAAATCCAGATGTACTAATTATGGATGAGCCTACCAACGATTTGGATTATGAAACAATTTCGTGGTTAGAGACTTTTTTAGCAAACTATGATAATTGTGTAATTGTAGTATCGCACGACCGTCACTTCTTAGATGCTGTTTGTACGCATATTTCTGATATTGATTTTGGAAAAATAACGCACTATTCAGGTAACTACACGTTTTGGTACGAATCGTCTCAATTAGCAGCGAAACAGCGTGCACAACAAAATAAAAAGGCCGAAGAGAAAAAGAAAGAATTAGAAGAATTTATACGTCGTTTTTCTGCAAACGTAGCTAAGAGTAAGCAAGCTACCAGTAGAAAGAAAATGATTGATAAGTTAAACATATCAGACATAAAACCATCAAGCCGCCGTTATCCTGCCATTATTTTTGAACGCGAAAGAGAAGCTGGTGATCAAATTTTAAATATTGAAGGCTTATCTGCATCTTTAGATGGAGATGTATTATTTAGTAATATAGATTTGAATTTATCAAAAGGCGATAAAGTAGTGGTGTTCTCAAGAGATTCTAGAGCTACAACCGCATTTTATCAAATTATTAATGGTAAAGATGAAGCCGATGCTGGTAAATATGCTTGGGGTGTAACTACCACACAATCTTATTTGCCTTTAGATAATAGTGAGTATTTTCAAAGTGATTTATCTTTAGTAGATTGGTTACGCCAGTGGGCAACAACTGAAGAGGAACGTGAAGAGGTGTATATTCGCGGGTTTTTAGGAAAAATGATTTTTAGTGGAGAAGAGGCGCTTAAAAAGTGTAATGTACTTTCTGGTGGCGAAAAAGTACGTTGTATGCTTAGTAGAATGATGATGATAAGAGCTAATGTGTTAATGCTAGATGAACCAACAAATCACCTAGATTTAGAGAGTATTACAGCGTTTAATAATTCATTAAAAAACTTTAAAGGCACCGTATTATTTACAACACACGATCATGAATTTGCACAAACCGTTGCAAATAGGGTAATAGAGCTAACACCTGGAGGCATCATAGACCGTTACATGACCTTTGATGAGTACATGCAAGATGCTAAAATTAAAGCATTACGCGATAAAATGTATGCGATAACAGCTTAGAAAAAGCTATAGTTTTAATTTTCTTGCAATTTTAGGATGCCGTTAGCTTTTCTAGAATAGGCGTAACGCGTTCTAGTTCATCTTTATGAACGTGTATTTCCTGTAAGTCATGAATTGCAGCACCAAAACCCGCTAGTCTAGCAGATTCGGTTTCATCTTTAATAATTGCACAAATATTCTTAGCTTCTAGCATCTGAAAAACCCGTTGTACTTCAATAAAACTACCAGCAAATACTTTCACATAATTTGACATAATCTTACTTATATTAATAATTACTCAATTAATATATTAAAAAAATGCGAATATTACAAATTTAGAAACTACCAATACAACCTATTTGATTTGCAGAAAACGTAAAATTCCAAGATATTTTTTTGGGTTTTTTATCGTAGCTGTAGGCGTCGTTATCAAACAGAAATTTATCAATACTGTCTACTACAATAATACTTAAAGCTGTAGAAAAGGCAACATCGGTAAGCCAATGAGCACCATCTACAAGTCTAGAAACAGGTGCAATGGCACCAACACTATAAATGCCTATTTTGGCCCAAGTATTATCAAATTGTTTTGCAATAGCGTGAGACATCGTTACAGATAAAACAGTATGACCAGAAGGAAACGAATGAAAATCTGGTCTTGGAGAAAATAACCTAAAATCATCGTATGCATTACCATTGCTTGGTCTTGCTCTACCTACGCCTGTTTTTAATGTTGTTTGAATTAATCCAGAAGTTATAGAAGATGAAATGATTAAAACGCTTGTTTTTCTAATCTTCTCATTTTTGGTAAGTATTCCAAAGCCATACAAGCCTGCATTGGCCATAAAATAGTTTTGCGGACTACCAAAATACCATCCAAAATCTCGAACGGTTTTAGGGAAACCCGCTTTGTTTCTTGCAAAAAAACGTTCGGTTTCATTATCTAAACTAGATAGTGCCAGCGTTCCTACCAAAAGTCCACCAAGTTTACCAAAATCTTTTCCTTTCCAGTGTAAAGGCCTGGTAAAACTGTAACCAACACTTTTAAGTGTGTATTTAAGATCATGCTTAAGTAAGCTACCAACGGAACTTTTATTGGTAGTTGTTTTATCTTTTATTTCTTGTGAAAAACCAGTGTGGGTTGTTAAAAATAGTATTGCAAAACAGCAAATTAGCGTATGTCTAGTAGTCATAAATTACCTTAATTCTGCACCAAGTTGTTTTTCAAAATTGGTTTGTAGTTTATTCATTATTTTATCAATCTGTTTCTCGTTAAGTGTTTTATGTTCATCTTGCAGCGTAAAACTTACAGCATAACTCTTTTTGCCTTTTGGTAAATTTTTACCTTGATATACATCAAACAAATTAACCTGTTTTAGCAGTTGTTTTTCGGTTTGTTTCGCAATTTTATAAATAGCTTCAAAAGTAATGTTATCGTCTAATAGTAAAGCAAAATCGCGACGAACTTCGGGGTATTTTGGAATAGATTTGAAGGTAATTTTATTACGTTTTACCGCATCAAGAATAGCATCCCAATTAAAATCAGCACATACCACCTCTTGCGAAATATCAAAATGCTTTAAAACACTTTTAGAAATTAAACCAAAATCTACTAATTTTATTTTTCCTAAACTTAACGATACGCCTTCGCTAAATACATCATTTTTAATAGGTAATTCGTTAAATCTTGTAATACCTAAGCGCTCAAGAACTGCAATTACAGTGCCTTTTAAAAAGAAATAGTCGCTTTTTTGAGCCGTATTGGTAGTCCAACTTTCAGTATTTTGGTTTCCTGATGCAAACACGGTTAAGTGCTTATTTTCTACCTTATCTTCGCTATAATTATGATATGTTTTTCCAAATTCAAAAAGCTTTAAATCTTGGCGTTTTCTGTTGCTATTATATGCAATGGCTTCTAGCCCAGAAAATACCAAAGATTGCCTTAGTACCGATAAATCGTTACTTAATGGATTTAGCATCTCAATATTACGCGCCTCTTTTAATTGTTCACTAAGTGCAGCGTAATTTGGAGAGGTTAACGAGTTTGAAAGGATTTCAAAAAAGCCTTGAGCTGCCAATTGGTTGCCAACAGCGTTTTGTATTTTAAAATCTTCAAAACGCGACATACTAGATATTGAAGCGTTTAGTTTTTCTGAAATACTTATATTATTGTAACCATACACTCTTAAAATTTCTTCAATAATATCAGCTTCTCTTTGCACATCGTTTCTAAATGCAGGAACGGTTAAACCCAAACCTGTTTCAGTTACATTATTTACTTTAATATCTAGAGATGCAAGGATACTTTTTATGGTTTCCTTCGGAATTTCCTCACCAATAATTTTTTTAGCATTATCAAAACTTAATCGTACTTGAAAATCTTCTATTTTCTTCGGATAAATATCGATAATATCGCTTGTAATATCACCACCTGCTAATTCTTGAATTAATAAGGCAGCGCGCTTTAGAGCATATTCTGTAATGTTTGGATCTATACCACGCTCAAAACGAAAAGATGCATCCGTATTCAAAGCGTGGCGTTTTGCAGTTTTTCTAACGCTTACAGGATCAAAATAGGCGCTTTCTAAAAATATAGTTCTTGTACTTTCGGTAACACCAGAATCTATACCACCAAAAACACCAGCAATACACATTGGTTTTTCAGCATCACAAATCATTAAATCTTCTTCGTGTAACTCGCGTTCTACACCGTCAAGTGTTATAAACTTAGTGCCTTTTTCTAAGGTTTTAACTTCAATTTTATCACCTTCAATTTTACTAGCATCAAAAGCGTGTAGTGGTTGCCCAAGTTCGTGCAGTACGTAATTTGTAGCATCTACCACATTATTTATTGGGCTTAAACCAATAGCTTGTAATCTATGTTTTAACCAATTAGGAGATTCTGAAACTTTAATACCAGAGATAGTTACGCCACAGTAACGAGGTGCTAGCGTTTTATCAATAACATCTACATCAATTTTTAGTGTTCTATTTTCAACGTTAAACGCACTTACCGATGGAGTAATTAATTCTACTTTTACCTCCTTTTGTAATAGTCCTGCTTTTAAATCGCGGGCTGTACCATAATGACTCATGGCATCCGCTCTATTTGGTGTTAAACCAATTTCAAAAACACTATCGTTTTCAATAGCAAAAATACTGGCAGCAGGAGTGCCAACCTCTAAAGCATCATCTAAAACCATGATGCCATCATGCGATTTGCCTAACCCAAGTTCATCCTCAGCGCAAATCATACCATGGCTTTCTTCGCCTCTAATTTTCCCTTTCTTTATGGTCCAAGCTTCACCAGTTTCAGTATAAAGCGTTGTGCCTATGGTAGCAACAGGTACGTTTTGGCCAGCAGCAACATTTGGTGCACCACACACTATTTGTACAGGAGTGGCACCACCTAAATCTACAGTGGTTACTTTAAGTTTGTCTGCATTTGGGTGTTTTTCACAAGTTAAAACCTTACCAACTACCACGCCTTCTAAACCACCTTTAACCGACTGGTATTTTTCTAAACCTTCAACCTCTAAACCTAAATCTGTAAGTAATTCGCTGGTTTGTTCTGGAGACCAATCAATATTAATAAATTGTTTCAACCAGTTGTATGAAATCTTCATAAATCGTTATCCTAATTATAGCAGACAAAGATAATTTTTTGCGACTAGTATTCAAACAAAGCCCAGTATTTTGTGCTGTAAAATAAAAAGTTTAAAAGTAGTTGTGTATCTTGCTTTACAATCTAGTAATGCTTCTAATTATTATATATGAAAACTACATTTTTAATGGTTTTGGTTTTTTTGGTGTGTGCTTGTAAAGACACTACAACTGTAAATAAACTAGAACATGGTAATTATAGAGCGGTATTAAAAGTTAAAGATACATTACAATTACCATTTACTTTTGAAGTGATTTCTGAAAATAAATTGCAAATTTTTAATGCTGAAGAAGTTATTGAAGTCACAGATATCGTATATAAAAATGATTCAGTATACATACAAACTCCTGTTTTTGAAGGGTTTATTGTAGCTAAAATTGAAGACGCTACATTAAATGGTCGTTTTGTAAAACCAGAATTAAACCGTGTGATGTTGTTTAACGCTGAAAAAAATGATTCTAGATTTGATGAGAGTGCTCTTGCCTCTAAATATGATATTTCTGGAGGATGGGAAACCGTTTTTAGTCCGAATTCTGAAACCGATAGCTATATTGCAAAAGGTGTTTTTAAACAAAACGGCAGTATAGTAACAGGAACATTTAGGACAACCACTGGCGATTATCGTTATTTAGAAGGCGTGTTAAATGGCAATCAATTAAAACTCTCTACGTTTGATGGCGCACATGCGTTTTTATTTACTGCAACAGTAACTGATAGTATCATGCACGGTAAGTTTTATTCAGGAAACCATTGGAGCGAGCCTTTTGTAGCAACACCAAATAACGCTTACGAACTGCCAGATGCAAACACGTTAACCTATTTGAAAGAAGGTTATGATTCGATAGAATTTTCTTTTCCAGATGAAAATGGGGTAGCGGTAGCATTAAGCGATGAGCGCTTTAAAAATAAGGTAGTTTTAATTCAAATAATGGGAACCTGGTGCCCAAACTGTTTGGATGAAAGTAGATTTTACTCAGCATTTTACAAAGCACAATCTAATGCAAATTTAGAAATTGTAGGATTAGCATTTGAATATGCAAAAACCAAAGACAAAGCGTTTAAAAATATAAAACGACTAAAGGCCAATACAGGCATTACTTACCCTATACTTTTAGCACAATACGGTACTTCCAGTAAGGCAAAAGCACAAGAAAAATTGCCCATGTTAAACCATGTGTTGTCCTATCCTACAACTATATTTATTGATAAAAAAGGACAGGTTAGAAAAATACATACAGGATTTAACGGGCCAGCTACAGGAGAAAAACACACACAGTTTAAACAAACGTTTCATGATTTTGTAGCACAGTTACTAGAAGAATAAGAGATATTG
>CALDUF010000130.1 GCA_937923515.1 uncultured Flavobacteriaceae bacterium | reverse complement strand
AGCCTTTAAAGGAGACATCTCAAATTATTCAAAACAAAAAGAGTGGGCATTTTGCCCACTCTTTATAATTTTGAGTTAATTAGTATTACTAAATAAATTCTACAAACGTTCTACCTTCGGTTTTGTAAACTATTTTGTAATTTCCTTCCTTATAATCTTCAATCTTAAATACCTTTCCAACGAAATTATCATCACTAGTCAAATTTTCGTTGTAAATTAATTCGTAATCGTTTGAAATTATTCCACTATCAAAATAAATACTAACCTCTAAAGGAACTTGTTTACTAAGAGATAAACGATTTATAAAAACCATACCGTCTTTTACGCGTGTAGCGGGCTTAAAAATAACTTCACTACTGCTTTTATCAAAAGATACTTCATTCAAAATAACAGTAAAAGGTATGATATTTATTTCCATATCTTTATCCAATTCAAATAAATAGGTGCCATCAGGAAGAGATGTAAGGTCAAATTCTTTCTTGTAGGTTCCTTCTTTCTGGATAGACTCCTTATATAATACTATACCATTTTTATCTTTAATTGTAAAAAGGTTGCCTTGTTTTACATTATCTAAAGTAAGCACCGTTTTGTTTGCTACACTTTTATTAATTGTAAAAAGGTTGTCGTTCGCGTATCCAATAACCGTAGCAAATAATGCTACCATTAATAATACTTTTTTTGAGTTGTTCATTACGTTTTTCATGATCTGGATTTTTTAACGTTTCACACTCCAAAATTATAGCAAAGACAAAAGATACAAAACATTGATATTGACCAATTTATATGCAAAATTATCTGTTAAATCTATGTTATACTTAAGTTAAGTCAATTCACTATAACACAAGGTTAATATTGCATATATTTCGTTGTAAAAACTAGATATTGCATCTTATTATATAGACATAGTTATATTTAGGGCTATTTTAGTATACTATTTTAACTTTACAATAACATCTATTTAACATGGCAAGAAATTAACTAAATTCAAGGTATCATATAGGCATTTTAGATAATACTATTCCATAGTAATTATTGAAGTGGAAATTTTTAATTTGACCTTGTTGTATTGAATTTTTTAAATCTATAAATTAAAACCACACTTTTAGGCATAAAAAAGTGGGCCACCACAGCCCACTTTAACCAACTAAACTAAATAAGACATTAAAATTAATTATTAATGTATGTTATGAATACTTTTAACTTATTAAGATTACTGTTATTACAATTAAAATTATAAAACAGATTTTGTTTTTGTATTACATTACAAAACTACATGAGATGTAAGTATTATAAAACATCAATTTTAGCTTATTTATATACTATTTTAACTGTTAAGTCTACGTTAAAAGACTGTTAAGTTAAAATAACACATATTTGTGGTAATTAAATATATAATGTATGCATAATATATTGTAATTTTGTTTAAAATTGCCCTCTATAATGAATAAAAAACCTACATTAAAAAAGCTCACGCCTAGTTTTGGAAGCTCTATAATGGTGAAGCAACACGTTGACAATCTGGATAGAAACGAAGCGTATTGGCACTTCCACAAAGAATTAGAATTAATATATGTTAATAAAGGCCAAGGAAAAACGCACATTGGGAATCATCTTTCCTATTTTAACAATAGTCAGTTAATATTAATAGGCGAATATTTGCCTCATAATGGGTTTACCGACAGGTTAACCGCTACGGGTACCGAAACTACAATACATTTTAAAACAGATTTTTTAGGTGAAGACTTTTTAAATATTCCAGAAGCTGTAAACTTAGTATCCTTATTTATATTGGCTAAAAAGGGGATTCGTTTTAAGGTGGAAACCAAAAAATTTATAGGACCGAAGATTGAAAAATTATCAGAATATCAAGGTTTAGAGCGCTGTATCAAATTGATGGAAATTTTACGATACTTAGCCTTAACCGATGATTATGAAATTTTAAATGCAGATGGTGTAGCCTTTGAAACCGATGCGCAAGAAAGCTCAAAAATCAGAGATATTTTCAAGTATATCAATGCCAATTTTCAACAGCATATTACCCTAGATGAAATTGCAGATAAAGTAAGCATGACAGTTCCTGCATTTTGTAGATACTTTAAAAAAGCCACTGGAAAAACATTTACACAAATAGTAAACGAATATCGTATTGTTCACGCTACCAAATTGCTAAATGAAAGCCAAATGAGTATTGCTGATATTTGTTACGAATGTGGTTTCAACAACTTTTCGCATTTTAACAAACAGTTTAACGAGATTACTGGAAAAAGTGCTTCTCAATATCGTAAAGAGATAAAACATATTATTCAATAATAGTTATACTTTACCTTCCCACTCTGCATAAAACTGTTGCAAATACAACGCCATAAACTCATGACGCTTTACAGCAAGCTGTTTCCCAGTTTTGGTATTCATTTTATCCTTTAAAAGCAGTAACTTTTCATAAAAATGATTGACAGTAGGTGCGGTTGATGCTTTATATTCTGCTTTTGTCATATCTAATTTTGGTGGTATTTCAGGATCATAAATTGCCCTGTTTTTAAAACCACCGTAATTAAACGTACGTGCAATTCCAATGGCACCTATAGCATCTAATCTATCAGCATCTTGTACTACATCCAATTCGGCAGATGTAAAACGGTGTTTACCTTCTAAGCTCGTTTTAAAAGATATATTTTCTATAATTTGTATAACATGTTCTACAACTGCAGCATCTAGAGGAAGTTTAGCTAAAAATGTTCTTGCCATTTTTGGACCAACAGTTTCATCGCCATCATAAAACTTACTATCTGCTATATCGTGTAATAAAGCTCCAAGTGCCACTATAAAAGTATCAACAGGCTCGTGTTTAGCAATTAATAAACTATTTTTATAAACACGTTCTATGTGAAACCAATCGTGCCCGCCCTCTGCATTTTTAAGGGTGTTTTTAACAAAGCTTATTGTTTGTTTTATAATCTCTTGTGAAGTCATTATTCTATTTTCGAACTGCTGGAGCTACCCATTTAAATTCAAAAGAATTTTCAGGTACTTTAATACGCTCTGCCAAACGATACATTCTTGATGGTAATTTCATTAAATAGTCTCTTGCTTTTTCGGCCTCATCAGTAAGGTTGGTAATTTTATCTATCTGCCAACGGTCAATCAGCTTTTGTAAAATATCCACATAATCCGTTGATGTGTAAACACCAATGCGTTGTGCAGTGTTTGAAAACTCTTCAAAAGCACTACTTATCTGCCCACCAGATTCTCTTAAAAAATGGGCAGGCATGGTAATTTTTTGTTTCATCATATAATGAAATGCCATCATCATTTGGCTTGGATCTACCTTAAATATACGCTCTACAAATTCAGAATATGCGTTATGATGGCGCATTTCGTCTCCAGAAATAATCTGGCACATCTTTGCTAAACGCTTATTACCCGTCTTTTTAGCAATTTTTGCCACACGATTATGCGAAATATAAGTAGCTAATTCTTGAAAACTGGTGTATACAAAATTCTTGTAAGGGTCTCTATCGGTACCAATATCAAAACCATCTGCAATTAAATATTGTGTGGTTTTTTCAATTTCCTTCATATTTACACGTCCTGATAAATACAAATACTTATTTAAAACATCACCATGGCGGTTTTCTTCTGCAGTCCAGTGTTTTACCCATTTACTCCAACTGTTACCACCTTCACCAACTTGGTTTACACCTTCAACATCCATCAACCACGATTCGTATGTAGGCAATGCTTCTTCAGTAATCATATCTCCAACTAAAACCACCCAAAAATCATATGGCAATTCTTTAGCCAATTCCTGTATTTCTTTTATTTCTTCAAAAAAAGTATCTTTTTCAGAGTTTGGTAAAAAGTCGGTAGGTTGCCAAATTTTTTCAATAGGCATTAAATATTTTTCCATTAAAGAGGCAACGTCTTTTTCCAAAAATTCCATCACTTCTAATCTTACATTTTTCAACGACATAAATTATTTTTTAAGGGTGAATATGGGCTTTAATTGTGTGTTCTACCTGCTGAATTAAAGCTTGCTTATCAGCAAAGGTAGCTAATTCTAAAGGCTTGTGTACTGTAAATTTTATAGCAGTACCTAAACCCATAGGAAACTGCCCATAACGTTGCATTTTCCACGAGTTGTTTATAGTAATAGGTACTACCATGGCAGATGGTACTTTTTTAAGCATAATCTCTAAGCCTTTAGTTTGAAAAGGTTTTGGCGTACCATCTTTACTTCTTGTGCCTTCAGGAAAAATTACAGCAGCTCTTTTTGTTTGTTCAATATATGCTCCAAACTTCATAATGGCAGGAAGCGATTGTCTAGGGTTTTTTCTATCTATTAAAACCGAACCGCCATGGCGTAGATTATAAGATACACTTGGTATGCCTTTGCCCAATTCAATCTTACTAATAAACTTTACATGGTGCTTTCGTAAAAACCACATAATTGGCGATATATCATATAAACTTTGATGGTTAGCCACAACAATAAGAGGCTTATCTGTAGGTAAATTATAAGCATTATTAAACGAAAAGCTAGTACCTAAAACATTGGCACACCGCATTAAGCAAAATTGTAGTGCGTCTACACTCAATTTGTGCGCTTTATAACCTAAAACGTTAAAGCAAAACCATTGAATAGGATGAAAAACAACCAATGTTAATCCAAAACACACATAGTAGATTAACGATATGGGGTAAGAAAGTAATTTTTCCATACACCAAAATTAATGTAATATGCGTAAAGTGCATAAAAAAACCACGAGAATGTCGTGGTTTAATTATTATTTTACTCTATAAGTTGCTTTATTATTTAAGCAGATGTTTTAACAATGCTCATTATAAGCATCCATTAAATTTTCTGCAATTAATTCTGCAGGCCTACCTTCAATATGGTGACGCTCTAACATGTGCACCAATTCGCCATTTTTAAACAAAGCCATACACGGCGAACTTGGAGGAAACGGTATCATATGCTGTCTCGCTCTATCAACAGCTTCTCTATCTACGCCTGCAAATACAGTAGCAATATTGTCTGGTCGTTTCGCATTTTGTAAACTCATTCTAGCACCTGGTCTTGCATTTGCCGCTGCACAACCACAAACCGAATTTACAACTACCAAAGTAGTGCCCTCTTTTGCTAATGCCACATCAACAGCCTCGGCAGTTTGTAACTCTTCAAAACCAACATTGGTTAAATCCTCGCGCATTGGTTTTACTAATTCTGCTGGATACATATTTTTTATTTTTATATTATATTAAACTTTATA
>CALDUF010000129.1 GCA_937923515.1 uncultured Flavobacteriaceae bacterium | reverse complement strand
TCTTGTGAAAAAATAATACGATCGTAATCTACCTCAAAGCCCAGGCGTGTTTCATCTTGTTCTTGTCGTAATCTTTTATTGGTATCGCCGTAGCGTTTTAAAGAAAGGAGTTGTTCCCAGTTCATAATTAAAACATATAATGAGCCAAGATAAATGTTTTCATTCAAAAAATCTTAGGAAAACCTCTTAACATTGGGGTAACATTTTAATCATTTAAACGTAATGCTATGGTAACGTCTTAATCACATTAAAACGGGTTATTTGTATTAAATAAAAAATCAAGTTATTTATGAAATCTTTTCTATTTGCCATATTAGTATTTGTAACGATGTTTGCATCGGCGCAAAATGGTATTATTAATGGAAAAATTACAGATGCTGAAGAAGGTAACACCCCGCTAATTTTTGCTGAAGTAACTGTAAAAGAAACTGGCGCAAAAATAATGACGGATGCAGATGGCACATTTAAATTCGAAAATATTAAAGACGGTACTTATACCTTGGTTTGTAGTTTTGCTGGATATGAAACTCAAGAAATTAAAACCGAAGTACACAACGCTAAAAACACAAAAGCCATTGCATTAACACTAAGTGCAAGCAGCGTATCGCTTGATGACTTAACCATGGTATTTGCAACTTCAGAACAAAAAACAAATACTTTAAAAAACAATTAGAGTTTTTTTAATTAAATATATGAAGCCCTTTTGCACTTGCAAAAGGGCTTTTTTTGTGCCATACAGCTAATTAGTGGTAACATGTGTTTTATAACAAAACAAAACGGCTTTGTTCTAATGTTAAGTAACCGTAAACTTTTGCTTAAAAAAGCCTTTTCTGGGTAACATTACCCTAACACTTTTATTACAGTTCTTTAATCCTTCGTTAACATAATATTCACAAAACGGTAGTTTCTTTGCAGCAAGAAATTAAATTAAAAAAATGAGACATTTTATACTATTATTACTACTCTTTACTACAGTTGCATTTAATGCGCAAACTGGTTCTGTTAAAGGAAAACTAACAGATAAAGAATATAATAATGAGCCTTTAGCGTTTGCAAACGTATTAATAAAAGGCACTACTAAAGGTACTACTTCAGATTTTGATGGTTTATATGAATTTACAGATTTAGACGTTGGCACCTATACCTTGATTTTTAGTTTTGTGGGTTATGAAACACAAGAAATTGAAGTTACTATTGTGTCAGGAGAAGTTAAAACACTTAACGTTGTAATGAGTGCAAGTGCTGCTTCGCTCGACGAAATTGTAATTACTACCACAACTAAGCGTGAGAGTGAAACAGCGACGTTATTAGATCAGAAAAAAGCTGTTTTAATTAAACAAAGTATTGGCGCTGTAGAATTATCGAGAAAAGGCGTAAGCGATGCTGCTGGTGCTGTATCTAAAATCTCTGGTATTTCCAAACAAGAAGGCGGTGGTAATGTATATGTACGTGGCCTTGGTGACCGCTACTTAAATACCACATACAATGGCTTATCACTTCCTGCAAATAACATTGAAAAAAAGAATATGGATCTTAACTTATTCTCTTCCGATGTTATTCAAAATGTAGGCGTTAGTAAAACATATTCTGCAAGTTTTTATGGCGATTTTGCGGCGGGTAATGTGGATATTGTTTCAAAAGAATACACAGGAGACTTTTTTATAGACGTTGATTTAGGAAACAACGTAAACTCTAACGCTATAGGAAAACAATTTATAAAAAGTGAAGGCACAGGTTTCTTTGGGTTTTACAATCGTTATAGAAACAATCCTTTTGCTGTAATTCTATCTCATGGCGTAGATCCTGTTAGCACAGAAGGAACCTTAGGATTTACGGGAAGTATTTCTGGTGGTAAATCTTGGAATATTGGCGAATCATCGCGCCTTAGCGTTTTTACAACAGCATCTTTTGGTAATAATTACGAGTACCGCAGAGGGCAGCAAGCTAATGTAACTGCTGCTGCAAATACAATTTTTCAAGATGCTGAAGAATTTGAATATAGCCGTACTACAACCTTAATGGCAAATATTGTTTACCGTATTAACAGCAATCATAAAATAAAATTTAACTCTTTATTTATTAATGATGCTACCGATGAAATTGGCCGTTTTGGTATTGATGGTAGAGGTTACAACCGTAATACTATTGCAAATAATGACGATTTTGGGTTTTTTACACAAAACGTGCAATTTGAGCAAGACATGATTTTTGTAAACCAATTGTTAGGTACTAGCACTATTAATGAAAAACTTAAGCTAGATTATGGCGTAGGCTTTAATAATGTATTAGCGCGTCAACCAGACCGTAAGCGTGTTGCTTTAGAGCGTTACGACCTTTCATTAGATAATGATCCTACAACAAATGCCATTTTTTACAGAAACGTAGAATTTGATAACCAACGTTATTTTCAGAATATTGAAGACACAGAACTTAATGCTCGTGTAAATGCTAAATATGAAGCCTCTGAAAACCTAACATTTAACTTTGGGTACAACGGGCGTTCTAAAGAGCGTACTTTTGATAACCAACGTTACGGATACGATATTATAAACCCTTTTACTGAAGTTGAAGATGTTACCAACTTTAACACCTTCTTTTCTCAAGAAAACCAAGGTGTACTTTACAACACTAGTGTTTTTAGACCGTTAGATCCTGCAAATGGCCTTGGTCGTGAAAATCTTCCAGGACAACTTGAAAACGCTTATAAAGGTAATTTAAATGTACATGCGCTTTTTACTGATGCTATATTAAAAGTTGGCGAAAAATGGTCGTTTGTTCCCGGACTTCGTGTTGAGAAATTCAATCAAAAAATAAGTTATGATGTAATAAACTTATCGTTTAACAATCCAGGAACTAATGAAGCAGACGAAACATTTATTCTTCCAAGTTTAAATATTAAATATGCTTTAACCGAAGATCAAAACTTACGTTTTTCTGCTAGTAGAACAGTATCTAACCCAGAGTTTAAAGAGGTTGCTCCTTTTGTTTATGAAAATGTAACAGATCGTATAGGTGGTAACCCAGACTTATTGAACGATCCAGCATTTTCAACTATTTTAAATTTAGATTTTAAATACGAGTGGTTTATTAATAGTGGTGAAATTTTATCCTTAGGCCTGTTCTCTAAAGCTATAAACGATCCTGTAAACTTGGTATCTGCAAATGATGCTACGGGTACACAACGTTTTTTTAGAACTGGTGATAGAGCCGATGTTTTTGGAATTGAATTAGAAATGCGAAAAGGCATCGTTAAGGATGAGGACGATAATAATATTTTTGCCGCTGGTATGAATGTAACATACACTGAAACTGAACAAGATTTAAAAACAGTGTCTGGAACGTTTAATACAAATTTTAATAAGGATAGTGATGAGTTGCAGGGTGCTTCGCGTTGGCTTATTAATGCCGATGTAAGCTATAGCCCAACTTTTGGCGAGTACAAACCCGTTGCAAACCTTGTGTTCTCTTATTTTTCAGACCGTATTGATGCTTTAGGATCTGGACAACTTGGAAACATTATAGAAAAAGGTGTACCAACCCTTGATTTTGTATGGAAAAACAATTTTGGAAAACACTTTGAAATTAATGCAAGCGTAAAAAACTTACTTAACCCATCGATTGAGCGTGTTCGTGAAAACGTGACGCTTGATGAAACTTTAGCTAGTGATTTAGGAATAAGCGCCACATCATCAGAGTTTATTTTATCTGGTTACAAACGTGGTGTAAATGCTAGTTTACAATTCAAATATAAATTCTAATCAAAATAAAAAACGAACAACAAACAATTAATTGAAATGAAAACAAACAAAATTCTATTAGGACTTATTACAGCCGCAACACTTTTTGTAGGTTGTGCAGCAGACGACACTGCAGATGTTATTATTAACCAAGGTGATACAGGAAACCCAGATCCATCAGGTACAGTAATAGGTGGCACATTAACAGAAGATATTACATTAACAACAGGAACTGAATATAGTTTAACTAGTGCGCTTATAGTGCCAGAAGGTAGAACACTTACTATTGAGCCAGGAGTAGTTGTAAAAGCTACTACAGGATCAGATGTGTATGTGGCGGTACAACAGGGTGGTGTTATTATGGCAGAAGGAACTTCATCAAATCCTATTGTTTTTACATCCAACTCTGCTACACCTAATCCAGGCGATTGGGGCGGACTTATTGTATTAGGTCGTGCTCCTATAAATTCAGTTGTAGGTGGAGACGCTACCTCTACTTCTGAAATTGGAGGACTGCCTTACGGAGGGAGTGTTTCTAACGACAATTCTGGTATTATCAGATATTTACGTATTGAGTATTCTGGAGGTGCTGCAGATGCGGCTTCTGAAAACAACGGATTCTCTTTTTACGGCGTAGGTAGCGGTACTACAATAGATTTTATACAAGCTTTTGAAGGTGCTGACGACGGTGTTGAATTTTTTGGAGGTACTGTAAATGCATCACATATTTCTGTGGTAGGTGCTCAAGATGACTCGGTAGACTGGACAGAAGGTTTTAACGGAACGCTTACAGATGTTTATATTGAACACAGACAATCTCATGACAAAGGTATTGAAGGCGATGGCTTTAACACAGATATAGGAAACAACGCTAACCCAGTATTTTGGAGTGCACCTAGCATTACTAACCTAACAATAAACGGACTTGGATCTAGCAATGAAAATGAAGCTATTCGTTTAAGAGCAGGAACTCGTGCTATTTTCAATAATGTATTCTTAGAAGGTTTTGAAGAAGGTTACGACCTTGATGATACTGAAACAGGAGTGGGTGTGCAAGCAGCAGAAACTAGTGTTAGCAACATAACTTTTGATGATATTACGCTACCTCTAAAAAATGATACGGGTGCAGATTTTGATGCATCAACATTTTTTACAGGAGTAGATAACGGTACTGGTACAGACTATAACGCTTGGGGCGCAGGATGGACTAGAAACTAATTATTATCTTATAATCAAAAAAAAAGCATCATACATAATTAGTATGGTGCTTTTTTGGTTTTAAATAGTTTAGTTGGTGTTATATCGAAGCTACATTTTTAGAATAATCAACTTCTTTAAGTTTACCATCAATAAGGTAAACCCATTTACCTACCTTTTTACCTTCTTGATAATAGGCTGTAATTGTTTTGTCTCCCGCTTCGTTAAAACTTAACCATTGGCCTTGAAGTTTACCATCTGCAGTATATGATCCAGTTTGACTTACTTCACCATTATTGTGATAATACACAACATCAATTAAGTTAGTTTCTTTATTTAGAGTTAACGTTCTTTCTTTTTGTGCAAATACCGAAGCGCTTATCATTAAAGCTGCTAATATTGTTATATAATTTTTCATGCTCATGGGGTTTTAATTAATAATTACTTTACAAATGTATTTAAAATTTTACTTTCAAACAACATTTAGGTAACATTAAATTAACATTAAACCTATAATGTATTGATTATTAATATTTTATAATTTAAAAAAAATTGAATTCTTAACATTAGCGTATTAACATACTATATAAACTATGGTTATGTCATGGGTTAACTATTGTATCTAAAATTAGAACATAACATTCCGTTAACATTGAGTTCATTTTAAAATAAGACATTTGTTTATTAAACTATTTGTATTTTTTTAATGGAGAATATGTATTCTTATATGTTAATTGCCTTAGCTATTTTGGCAATTGCAGATTTGGTTGTAGGTGTTAGTAACGATGCTGTAAACTTTTTAAACTCTGCTATTGGTTCTAAAGCAGTTTCCTTTAAAACTTTAATGATAGTTGCCAGCATTGGTATTGCTTTTGGAGCCATGTCCTCTAGCGGCATGATGGAAATTGCAAGAAAAGGTATTTTTGTGCCTGGGGAGTTTATGTTCGATGAAATCATGATTATTTTTATGGCGGTAATGATTACCGATATATTACTGCTAGATTTTTTTAATACACTTGGGCTACCAACTTCTACCACAGTTTCAATTGTTTTTGAATTATTGGGTGCATCAGTATGTATCGCCATTTTAAAAATTAATGCGGATAATAGTGGTCAAACCATTTTAGATCTAGGAAACTATATTAATAATGAAAAAGCCATAGAAATCATTCTAGGCATATTACTTTCAGTAGTTGTCGCTTTTTCCATTGGGGCTATCATTCAATTTTTTTCTAGATTATTACTTTCTTTTGATTTTATAAATAAACCCAAGTTTTACGGTGCAATTTTTAGTGGTTTTGCAACCACTTCAATTTTATATTTTATACTTATAAAAGGCATAAAAAATGCTGCTTTTATGAGTGGTGATTTAAAAGAATTGATAGTTAATAATAATGCGGCGTTACTCGCAGTTAGCTTTGTAGTTTTTACATTATTATCATTAGCCATTATATCATTTTTTAAAACCAACATCTATAAAATTATTATCGTTATTGGCACATTTGCGCTAGCTGTTGCATTTGCAGGTAACGATTTGGTGAATTTTATTGGGCCAACAACTGGTGCCTACCAAGCATTTTTAGATTTTTCAAATCCAGAGGTTAATACTTTAGGTTTAAAAGCTTCAGAATTTAGCATGGAGAGTTTAGGGCAAAAAATTTACACGCCAACTTACATATTATTAGTAGCAGGACTTATCATGGTACTTACACTTTGGTTTTCAAGTAAAGCCAAAGCTGTTGTAAAAACCTCTGTTGATTTATCAAGACAAGATGATGTTAACGAGCGTTTTGAGCCTAATTTTTTATCTAGAAATATTGTGAGATTGAGCATTGGCCTTTCTGAAAGTTTTAATAACCTATTACCAGAATCAACTAAAACTTATATAAACAAACAGTTTCAACATACCAGAATTCCTGCATCTATTAAAACAAAAGATTTACCAGCCTTTGATATGGTGAGAGCTTCGGTAAACTTAATGGTAGCCAGTGTGCTCATATCAATTGCTACGTCATTAAAATTACCACTATCTACTACTTACGTTACATTTATGGTGGCCATGGGTACATCATTAGCCGATAGAGCATGGGGTAGTGAAAGTGCCGTGTACAGGGTTGCTGGTGTTTTAAATGTAATTGGCGGTTGGTTTTTTACCGCATTTAGCGCCTTTAGTGCCGCCGCAATTATGGCTTTATTATTGTATTATGGTGGTGTATATGCACTAGTTGCACTTCTTATTTTTACGGTGGTAGTACTAATTAAAAATTACTTAACGCACCGAAAACAATCCATAGAGCAAAAAGAAGAGGATAAATTACAAAAGGCAGAAAGTAGCTCTACGCAAGGTGTAATTATGGAAAGCGCCACCAATATTGCCAATGTAATTAAAAGGGGTAATAAAATTTATACCGGTGCTGTAAATGGCTTAGCTACTCACAATTTAAAACTGTTAAAAAAGAATAAAAATCAAATAGAAAAACTCTCTAACGAAATTGAAGATTTACGCGATAACATATACTATTTTATTAAAAATCTTGAAGACCCAAGTGTTAACGCTAGTAACTTTTACATTAGTATTTTAAGTTATTTACAAGATATGACACAATCGTTAACTTACATATCTAATGCGAGTTACAAACACGTAAATAATAACCATAAAAAGCTAAAATTTACTCAAATTAAAGAGCTGAAAGATCTAGACACACATTTAGAACACTTATTTAACACTACTAAAACTGCTTTTGATTCGAGCTCTTTTGAGCAAATAGGAGTTATTCTAAACGAGAAAAATAAGATTTTTAACGTTGTAACTGATAAAATTCAAAAACAAGTTGAACGTACAAGATCTGAAGAATCTAGCCCAAAAAACACAACCTTGTACTTTAGTTTATTGCTTGAAACTAAAGATTTATTAAAAGCAACCATGAGTTTACTAGAAGAATATTATAATGCACATGATGGTTCTGTAGAACCTGCCAAAATCTCTGAATCTTAAGCCTTAAAACTCTTTTTTGCCAAATTCACTATCTATAAACTTAGATGTATTTTTACCTTTTTTAAAGGTATAAGATAGGTTGAGTAAAATTATATCCACCTCATAAATATAATTGGTAGTAGTAAAAAATTCGTTAGCTCTAAATGTGGTGATGCGCTGTTCGTTTGTGTTTAGTAGGCCTAAATCTATATGTTGCCATTGCAAGGTTACCTTTAATCTGTCATCCATAAACGATTTTTGAAACGTAAGATTAGGCGAATAAAACCGAGAATCTTCACCTTGTGCTGTATTTCTATCAGATAAATAATTAAACGTAAACTGTAAAGAGGCATTGTGCCATAAGCGCCATGTAGTGTTTAAATTTAAAGCATACACTGTGGCATCAGTATCTAGTGGCCTATCATCAAAACTACCATTAATAGTATAGTTATAAACATTAGCTCCAATAAAAGCATTCCATTGTTTTGTTGGTTTTATTTCTGCGCCAACCTCTAAACCTATGGCTTTTGCGTTTCCTACGTTAGAGTATATTCTGTTTAAAATAGTGTCATTAAATACCGTGTTAACACGATTTACAACATTATCTACATGCCTAAAATAGCCTGTTGCAAAAATAGAATTACCGCCTTTCAAATCTTTAGTAACGCCAACTTCAACTAAATCTATAAACTCTGGCCTTAAATTTTTATCGCCTTGTTCTAAAGTTTCAGAGTGTTCGCGCTCAGCAAACGGATTCATTTTAAATGTTGAATTACGCTCTACACGCTTACTATAAGCTGCTTTAATTTTGGTGTTATTATTTACTTTATATTGAATAGAAGCCGAAGGATACAGCTTTACAAAATCAAAACTAAGAGTTTCATCAACAGTATTGGTTTTGTCCTTTAATCTTAATGCCCTATCCATAACTTCTAATCGTGCTCCTGCTGCATACTCCCATTTGGTTTTTTTACCCGAGAATTGTACGTACCCAGAATGTATGGTACGCTTTAAATCTACCTCGCTTGAGAATTCGGGCACCAGTTCAAAATCATCTTCAAAACTTGTACGTCTTTCATAAATAAAATCACCATTATGAGTTAAATCTCTAAATTGATATCCTGTTTCAAACGTACCAAATTCAAACGGTTTAAATGTATAATCTAGCTGAAAACGTATCCCGTGTAAGGGATTATTGTTTGTATTAAATTCGTCTTGAAATAAGATGGATCTATCAGGTTCGCCTAAATTTTGATTTACCGTTGGGCCACCCAAAAGAGTGTATTCATATAAAAAGGAAGCAGCGAGTTGTGAGCTGTTTTTAAACTTGTGTGTCCAATCTAAACTTCCCAATATAAAATCGCCTCTACGCTCTCTTAAATTATGATTAAAATATCGAAATGTATATAATCTATTATCACTATTTGCAGGACGCACAGCATGATTATCAAAATACACAATATCAGCCAAACGTGCTTTACTGCGTTTTCCAGCAAAAAAACCAAAAGAAAAGGTATTGGTATTGCTTGGTGTAAAATCTACCGTAAACCTACCGCTATAATTGGTTTCATCAAAACTACGCTCTCCAGTTGAAGGGAATTGTGTTTTTGTATCGTTTATTATGGTAAATACATCGCCTTCACGCCTTCCGCCCAAATCATTGCGTTGGTAATTGGCGCCCAACGAAATATTCCATATATCAGTTCTCACATTGTAAGTAGCATCAATACCATGGCGTTTGTGCGATGCTGCATTGCCATAAGTTTCAATAGAAGGCAATCCACCTTTTATATTTACCTGACCAAAAGCACCGTTGGCTGCACCTTTTGTTGTTAGAATATTAATGATACCGGCTTTTCCTTCGGGATCGTACTTTGCAGAGGGCGCAGTAATAACCTCAACACGTTTAATAGCGTTTGCAGGCAATTGTGCCAATAAATTGCTTGCATCGCCTTGTATGGGTTTACCATTTAACAAAGCCACAAAACCTTTACTACCACGAACACTAATATCGCCTTGACTATCTATACTTACCGATGGTAAATTTCTAATCACATCAATACCAGAACCGCCTAGGGCGTTTTTAAATTTTGAAGCTTCGAAAACTTGTCTATCAATTTTATTTACTACAGTATTGCGTTCTGCTTGTACTACCACTTCATTCAACTGCGTTCCTAAAACTAGTTGAATTGTACCTAAATCAATTTTTTGTCCTTTACGCTCTATATTGATAGCGTTTACTCGTTTTTTTTCATAACCTAAAAAAGAGGCTTCTAAATAATACACTCCATTTTTAATATCCTCAATTATAAAAACACCATTTTCATTTGAAATCACACCCGTAGTCAATGCGTTAGTAGTCGCGTCAAAAAGCGCAGCAGTAGCGTATTCTAAAGGTTTGTTTTGCTCATCTACTATTGTGCCTTGTATTTGTGCTACACCTGATGTATAGAAAAATATACAGACAAAAATGGCGATGAAATGCTTTAATCTTATCATGTTATTTTAACTAAAATAAAGTTTAGAAAACTCCATCAAAAATAGTTAAACAAACTAGCATTTACGGTATGATTTTGCGAATTTTATATCAAATTTGATACGGATTTACCCTTTAAAATACGCTATATTTGCGAAATTATTTTTTAACTTAAATACATAAAATTAGAGGTATGATTTCTACAAACGAATATTTTGATGGTAATGTAAAATCGTTAGGTTACACATCAGGAGAAGGTAATTCTACTATTGGCGTGATGGAAGCAGGTGACTATGAATTTGCGACAAGTACGCATGAAACCATGTTAGTTATTGAAGGTGAAATGAAAGTAAAACTCCCAAATTCGAACGACTGGAGAATTTTTAACGCTGGAGAGCAATACCAGATTGACGCAAATCAAAAATTTAACGTATCTGTTTCAAAACAAACCTCTTACTTGTGTAAATACAAATAATTTAAAAAAAAGACTGCTTTTAACGTCTAAATCTCCACTTTCATCGTAATTATATAAACTTAAAGTTATTATTATGAAGAAAACAGCAATCACATTATTAATTGCAATCGTAACACTGTCTTGTGTTTCAAAGAAAAAGTATATCGCTTTACAACAAGAAAACGGGGAAATTAAAAGCGAACTACAAAAAACCAAAGTTGCCAAAGAAGATTTAGAGGGAAAATTTGAAAAAATACAATCTCGTGTAAATGCTTACAACGCTAAAATTTCAAGCTTAAAGCAAGAAAACGATATTAAGTTAGATGCTGTAGGCAATGTAGCAGTAATTTCAAACAGTACTAAAACAAAAATGCGCGAAACACTTAAAAATGTTGATGCCGCTAAATTGGCTCAAGCAAAAACACTAAAGGATTCCATGAATTTGGCTGTTGCTTACAACCTTGAGAAAACTATTAGCGAAAGCAATATGAGTGAAGATGATGATTTTGCAGTGAATATTAATGAAACTGTAGTAATGATTTCTATTGCAGATGATATGTTATTTAATACTGGAAGTTATAGATTAAGTGCTAAGGCAGATACGGTACTTAAAAAACTAGCAGATGTTATTAATTCTGAAGAAAGCTTAGATGTGATGGTTGAAGGCCATACCGATGCAAGAACCATAAGTACTGCTTTTCTTGCTGATAACTGGGATTTAAGCGTTATGAGAGCTACTGCTGTAGTGCGTAAATTACAAGAAAAATATAACGTTGCGCCTGAAAAACTAATTGCAGCTGGTAGAAGTAGTTACCAACCTATAGTTGCCAACGATTCTAAAGAAAATAGAGCTAAAAACAGACGCACAAAAATTATTATTTTACCAAATATTGATAAGTTTTTTGCTTTAATGTCTGCAAACAACACAACAGTTGCTGAAAGTACACTGTTAGATTAATTAATCCATTTTTAATCAAAAAAAAGCATCACGGTATTAGCGTGATGCTTTTTTGTTTGTATGATGTATAAACTAGTTTTCCTCAAGAAGATGTGCTCCTATTTGGTCTAGTTCGTCTTGAGATTTTTGCCGCTCTTCAAATTTATTAATATCTACTACATAGGTATTAGATATCGCATCGTGCCAACCTTTTCCATTAACTCCTAAAAATGATAATGCATCAAAAGGAATCATTCTACAAAGACTTCTCTTTGCAATATCAACTTGTGTTGGCTTCTCTCCATTTGCCATAATCACTTTTGTATTCGTTACATATTTTCCTAAAGAACGATGTGTTAAACTTTCCATAGTGAAGAAATACAAAAACATTAAAGTATATGAATAAAAGTAGTCTTCTAACGTTGACATTTCAGCCCAATAATTATTCAAAGCGTAATTTCCTGAAAAATCACCTATATATAGAAACAAATATCCTATCCCATAAATTACACCATATTGAGGTATAATATCTATAAGATGATTAACAAAACGCATATTCTTAGTAGCTAAAATATCTTCAGTAATTTGAACTTTACTTTCCATGTACTTACATATTTATGAATTTAAATATAGGATTTTTATAAAAAAAGACATCTCAAATGAGATGTCTTTATAAATTTTTATTTTTTGTGTCTTAATAAAAAGTGTTAATTTTTATTACCCTTCACAACTCGCACACTCTTTTTTCTGTTTGAATTTTTGAGCGGCATTCATACTATGTTGGTAATACAGCGACTTTAAACCTAGTTTCCATGCGGTAACATAAATTTTATTAATGTCTTTTACTGGCATATCTGGATGCACAATAATGTTTACCGACTGTCCTTGATCTATATGATTTTGCCTATTTGCAGCTTGATATACAATGTTAAGCTGATCTATTTCAGAATAGGTTTTAAACACATTGCGCTCTTCTTCTGTTAAAAATTCTAGATGTTGCACAGAGCCGTCGTGGTCACGAATACTACGCCAAACATCTGGTGTGTTTTGCCCTTTTTCTTCTAGTAAATTTAATAAATACGGGTTTTTAATTGTCGTTTTAATCTTAGCAATATCCTTTACATAAATATTAGACCAAATTGGTTCTATACCTTGTGACACTTGCCCTAAAATAAATGCTGATGACGTTGTTGGCGCAATAGCGTTTAATGTTGCGTTACGTCTGCCATAACCTTTTAATACTTCTGGCTCACCAAATAAATCGGCCAGCTCTTTTGATGCTTTATACGACTTTTCTTCTATAGTTTTAAATATTTCACTATTTAAATTAAATGCTTCTGCACTATCAAAAGACAACATTTTTGATTGTAATAAAGAGTGCCAACCTAAAGCGCCTAAACCTAAAGCTCTATTGTCTTTAGCAAAATTGTAGGCACGCTCCATAAACATAAATGTTTGTCTGTCTTCTAAATTATCAGAATCTCTAAATTCTTCTAATTTATCAGTAAACTCAGTAATTACTGCATCTAAGAAATACACCATGGTTTCAACAGCATCGGTATCTTTCCATTTGTCGTAGTGCAATAAATTTACAGATGATAATACACATACAAAAGACCATTTGTCGTTTGAAGGCAACATAATTTCAGTACACAAATTACTAGCAACAATTTGATGATTTTTGTCCTTATACACGTCTGCAGCTTGTGTATTGGCCTTATCCTTAAAGAAAATATAAGGATATCCTATTTCGCCTCTACGCTGTATCACCTTTGCCCAAATAGAGCGTTTCTCTACATCGCCAGCAATCATCTCTTCCATCCACTTATCAGTAACACTTACACCATGTGTTAACTCTTGAATAGAATTACCTTCTGTACCAATTTCTAAAAACTCATTAATATCTGGGTGCTCTACTGGTAAATATGGAGAAAAACGTCCGCGTCTTACCGAACCTTGACTAACAACATCCACCATTTTTTCAAACAATTGCATAATATGAACTGCTCCCGAAGACGATCCATTATTTTTTACTGGTGCACCTCTATGTCTTAAATTACCAAAATAACCTGATGTACCACCACCTAATTTAGACATCATACCAACTTCTGACTGTGTGTAAAGAATATTACCCATATCATCAGCAATGTTGGACCCAAAACAACTAATAGGTAAACCTCTTTTCTTTCCAAAATTAGACCATACTGGAGAGGCTAAAGAATAAAATCCCTCAGACATATAGTGGTAGAACTTATCGGCAAAACCTTCAATCTTTAGAATTTGCTCCGCTCTTTCTGCTATTTCTCTTATTCTTGTTTCTGGTGTTGCATCGCCAGTTAAATATCCTGATGCTAAAAACTTACGACTATTTTCTGTTAACCATTCAAATCCTGATTCTGATGTAGATTGGTTTGCATTTTTAATTTGTTCTTTTCTTGCATTAACAAGTTGATCGTAGTTAGAAGTTTTTTGAGTTGTGTCGTTGTTTTGAGGGTTGTTAGTTTTGATTTTCATAATTTAAAATAGGTCGTCGCTAGTTATACTTTTTGTTCTTTTACTGTAGTTAATGGATCTTTTTACAAAGAAATCACCGTGTTTGGTACCAATAATTTCATCATCAAACCATTCGGTTTGTGCTATTAATTCTTCGTTTATATCAAATACTTTATCAATACCTATACTTTCTAGCGAGTTGTTAAAACGTTTTTTAATAAACTCATTTACAACGGCCTTAGGTAAAAAGTCTAACTCGCCCTCTTCAAAAATCCACTCTACAATATCACGCTCTGCGTTGTAAGCTTCTTTACAAATAGTTTGAATTTTAGTACTGTATTCGTTACCAAACCAACTTGGGTTTTCCTTTTTAATAATCTTAATAATATCTATACCAAAATCGCCATGAATTTGCTCTTCTTTTGATGTAGCTTCTACAACATTAGAAATGCCCTTTAGCATATTTTTATGCTTGTTGAAGGCCATAATAATAAGGAACTGAGAAAATAGCGACACGTGTTCTATAAATAAAGAAAACAATAAAATAGATTCTGCATATTCCTGAATATTTTCACTCTTAGAGTTTTTAAGAGCCGTTTCTAAATAATGCACACGTCTCATTATTACAGGTTTCTTTTTTAGTGCTTTAAACTCTTCATTAAGACCTAAAATTTCTAACAAATGTGAATACGCATCGTGGTGGCGTACTTCACTTTCAGCAAAAGTAGACCCTACAGCTCCTATCTCTGGTTTAGGCATTTTTTGATAAATATCTCCCCAAAACGATTTTACAGCAACTTCTATTTGAGAAATAGCCAACATGGTGTTTTTAATAGCCGATTTTTCAGTTGGATTAAGTTGTGCTTTAAAATCTTGAATATCGCTAGTAAAGTTAAACTCTGTGTGTATCCAATACGAATGTCTAATGGCATTTACATATTCATATAAGTCTGGATATTCGAATGGTTTAAGATTTATACGCTTTTCAAAAATATTAGACTGCCTTTTTCTAGCTTGCTCATCTCTATATAAGATAAAAGCCTTTGCTGCGTTGTGAAACGCGCTACTCATCAACTTCTCCTCTACAATATCTTGTACTTGCTCTACATTAGGCACATATCTAGAATCTACAGCTTTTCTAGCTAATAAAGATTCAAAAACTCTATCAGAAATATCTTGAGCATCTTGTTTAGAACCCTGATTTACTGAAAGCATAGCTTTTTCAACGGCATTGGTAATTTTTTCTAATACGAAAGGCGTGGTATCGTAATCGCGTTTAATGATATGTGTTATCTCCATGTGTGTGTTGATATAGGTTAAATATTGACGTACTAATTCCATTCGGGCAATCCCGTAAATAAGCCAGAAAACCCGACCTATTTTTTTTAAACTTTATTGAAACAATACCGTTTGGGCAAAAATGGCTTCAACAAAGATTATAAATTGTGAGATGCATTTTTTATAAACTTAAATACATTCTCAACACGTTTATTAACAAGCTAAAAATTGTGTTTTTACCCAGAATTGGGCATAACAAAGATTGCAAAATGATTGATATGTTTTTAGGTAAGTTAAAAAACGTTTTCAACAAGTTTTTAACAAAAAAATAATAAGCTGACTATCAATAAGTTTACAAAAAAAATAATTTAAAATATTGATTTTCAATTAATTAACTTTTTTAAAAAACAAAAAAGTTTACAAAAAAAATAAAGTTTATCACACACACAACCCTTGTATTCACTAGGCTTTTTAAGGTGTTTTTGAGGTAATTTACTGGGGTGTTAAAAAGATGTAGCAACCTTTTCTAATTCTGCATACCAATCTTCTCCAAATTTTCGTATGAGTGCTTCTTTTACAAATTTATATATGGGTATTTGTAATTCTTTTCCAAGCGTACAGGCATCATCACAAATTTGCCATTTGTGATAATTTACCCCCGAAAATTCAGTATAATCTCTAACCCGAACTGGATACAAATGGCAAGAAATTGGTTTTTTCCACGAAATATCGCCTTGGTTATAGGCTTCTTCAATACCGCAGAGTGCTACTTTTTTTTCATCAAAAATAACGTAAGCACAATCTGCGCCATCTATTAAAGGTGTTTCTAATTCGCCATCTTCGGTTGTTATAGATGTACCCTGTGCTTCTATAGCTGTAATACCTGCTTTACGCAAATACGGTTTTACTTTAGGATAAATTTCTTTTAGAATGGCTACCTCATCTTTTTCTAAGGGCGCACCAGCATCACCATCAATACAACAAGCACCCTTGCATGCACTTAGGTTGCATAAAAAATCTTTCTTAATAATATCTTCGGAAACTATAGTTTTTCCTAACTGAAACATGTATACGGTAGTTTAAGCAACAAAAATAGTTAAACTTTCAATTTTTTTGATGCCGTGGTTTGATAATAAATATAGACCTTTGTAAAAATTAATAAATTGAGGCAATGGAATTTAACTTAAAAGAAATTTTAACTGCTTTTATGATTTTGTTTGCTGTAATTGATATTATTGGCAACATACCAATAGTAATTGATTTACGCAAAAAAGTAGGACATATACAAAGTGGTAAAGCATCTATTATCGCAGGGTGTATTATGGTGTTTTTTCTGTTTTTAGGAAAAAGTATTTTAAATTTAATTGGTATTGATGTAAACTCCTTTGCGGTAGCAGGTTCATTCATATTATTTTTTATTGCTTTAGAGATGATTTTAGGCATTACACTCTACAAACAAGAAGAAACAAACCCATTAACAGCCTCTATATTTCCTTTAGCATTTCCATTAATGGCGGGTCCTGGTAGTTTAACTACATTATTATCCTTAAGAGCTGAATTTAGAGTTGAAAATATTATTATCGCCATAATTTTAAATGTACTTTTTATATTTTTAGTATTAAAGACATCCTCTAGAATTGAACGTTTTTTAGGTGCTAATGGTATCAATATTATTAGAAAAGTATTTGGTGTGATACTATTAGCAATTGCTGTAAAACTTTTTACTCAAAATATTAAAGCTTTATTTATATAAATTATGAAATACGTAGCTTATCTTATTATTATTTTAGCCTTTGTTTTAGGGGTTTTTAATGCCACAAAATTAGACTTTAATGCACTTTTTGAAGGTGAAAGTATTGTTGGCCTTATTACTATTTTAGCATCACTTTGTGCTATTGTACTCATGCTTATTTTGCTAACATCTAAGCGAATTGAAGAAAAAGTTAAAAGCAAATAACACATGTACGATGCTTTAATTATTGGCGGTGGTGCCGCAGGAATGTCCTGTGCACTGGTTTTAGGCTCTGCTAAAAATAAAGCGTTTGCAAGAGATAAACACATCGGTATATTTACACACCAAAAAACATCACACCTTCAAACCGCATTATTTAATAATGTTTTAGGAGTAGCACCAGGCACCACAGGCGCTTCAATTTTAGAAAGTGGGATACAGCAACTTACCGAGCAATACCCACACGTAACACAACTTGATAAAGAGAAAGTATTAGAGGTTTTAAGAGGCGATAGCGGATTTACAATTCGAACCAACAAAAACACCTATACAACTGTACTTGTTGTAATTGCGGTTGGCTACACCAATTTACTAAACATTAAAGGCTTAGAGCACTATATTGAACCACACCCCAGAGCTGCCGTTGAGAAAGCTAGAATTTGGTTGAAAAATACCAATCATTTAATGGCACATAATTTATATGTTGCCGGCACTTTAGCAGGATGGCGCAGTCAATTTGCTATAGCATCAGGAAGTGGCGCTCATGTAGCAACAGATATTTTAACGCTATGGAATAATGGAAAACACACCAAAGTGCATGATAAAATAATGGAATAGCCTAGTATACAACGTAATAAAAATGCAGCGAAAACTACTCGCCTGCACTAAGTTCAATCACCTCATCAATCATGATATCACGTTGGTTGATCACTTCCTCAAAAGCGCCATCACCATACAACTGGTCAGCAAACGTTGCTTTTAAATATTGTTTTACCTCATCGTGGTAGGCCACAAATGTTATGTTAGAACCAGTTCTTACGTTTAAGTAGT
>CALDUF010000128.1 GCA_937923515.1 uncultured Flavobacteriaceae bacterium | reverse complement strand
GCATTTTTTTTGAATCTAGAGTTTATTGAAACTATTACTACTACTATAGAAAATAGGGTGGTGAATAAAGTAAGCGATCCTCGTTTTTTAACAGTTGAAAATTTAGATGTTGGCGAATTGTATGAAGATTTAGGATCTGGTAGAAAACAACTATCTCTAAGGTATTTTTATTATCTTTTAGAAAACCCTTTAATTATACCTTTAGGCATTGGTTTAAATAATAGATTACTTATACAGTTCTCTGCTCACAATATATATTTAAGTTTGATAAATGAAGTAGGATTAGTGGGGTTATATCTTTATTTTAAGTGGCTTACTAGTCATCTATTTTTAAAATTAGGAAAGCTTACGAGCTTAAAAATAGCTTTAAATGGTTTGATATTAGCAATGTTAGTTACTTTGTTTTTTGGAGAACATTTATATATTTACCGTTCATTATTTACTATTTTAGGATACTTTTTACTAATAGTGGTGATGCTTATAGCACCACGATATTATTTCTCTAATGCTCGAAAAAAATAAAATAGCTGTAGTTATACCGTATTTTAATGCATCAAAGCATATAGAGCGCGTGATAAAAAAACTCCCAGCCATTATAGATATTATTTATATTGTTGACGATTGTGGTACAGAGCCTGTACCTAATAATTTAGCTAACAATACTAAAGTAGTTATTCTTAAAAACGAAACTAATTTAGGTGTTGGCGGTGCAACCAAAGCTGGATTTAATAAGGCTATAACCGATGATATTGATATTGTAGTTAAAGTAGATGCCGATGACCAAATGGATGCAAATTATATTGCTTATTTGGTAGCACCTTTGGTAAACGAAACATCAGAGTATGCTAAAGGAAATCGATTTAGAGATTTTAGAGCATTGCATAACATGCCTTTTTTTAGAAAAGCAGGTAATTTATTGCTTTCTTTTCTTGTGAAAGCAGCTACGGGATATTGGCATAACTTCGACCCAACCAATGGTTTTTTTGCTATAAAAGTAAACACGCTTAAACAATTAGATTTTAGTAATATATCTAACCGGTATTATTTTGAAACATCTTTAATTGCTGAACTTTATTTTCAAGAAGCCAGAATTTACGATATTGCAATGCCTGCAATTTATGGCGACGAAAAATCTAGTATGAGTGTTTGGAAAATGCCATTTGTATTTATACCAAGGTTGCTTAAAACCTTTGTAAAGCGTATCTTAAAATCGTATTTTTTGTACGATTTTAATATGTCATCCATTTACATATTACTTGGTATACCGCTATTTTTATTTGGCGTAATTTACGGGTGTTACACATGGTGGTATTATACATCTCAAAATATTTTTGCGCCAACGGGCACCATAATGCTAGTTACCCTAACTATAATTTTAGGATTTCAACTTTTACTACAGGCTATACATTATGATATTACCAAAGCACCAAAATCACTAAAATGAAGACCTTAAGTAAGTCAAAAATAGCACTTGTAGTCCTTTTAAATGTTACAATAGCTATTGCGTATTACTTAGATAATCTAGGGGCGAATTACAGTGAGTTGTCTTCTGATATTCAAAATATTATACCTGTTGCACAAAAGTTTGATAACCCCAATTTATTTAAAGACGATTTATACCTTAACACTATAGAAAACGTAAAATATTACACACCGTTTTACGTACAAACATTGCGGTTTTTTGCAAAATATACCAACTATAACTATGTGCAAGCCATAAATATAATGGGGCTAATATGCCATTTATTATTTGGCATACTTTGGTTTTTTTTACTTTTTAAATTTGTAAATAATTATTGGGTGTGTTTTTTAGTATCCATAGTAATACGTGGTGTTATATGGCTACCTGGTTTGGAAATTTGGGGCATATCAGATTTGTGGACGATAATGCCCAGAACGGTATACATTACTTTAATGCCTATACCATTTTTATTACTATCATACACATTTAAAAAGCTAGTATTAGCAAGCTTTTTAATAGGGTTTATTTTTAATTTTCATCCCATCACTGGGCTAGGAGGTGTACTGCTATTTGTAGCTTTAATAAGCTTACTTATTTATTTTTATCCTAGTATCAAAACTCGTGTTTCTATAGGAAAATTATGTGTGCTTCTTTTGGCAATTTTTTTAGGACTGCTTCCATTTATTATTACCTATTTTGGTAAAACATCAACCGATTTAAGTTATGATGTTACTGTGTTTAATGAAGCATTTAATGCAAGAATTCCAGCGTATTTTCAAAGTGTAACGCTGTTTTTAAAACAATGGTTAAAATTTAAAACTTTATTTTTCCTTTTACCGCTTGTATTGTTTTTTGTCATCTCTTTTAAAATTAAACCTCAGTATAAAATATCTAAATTATTGTTGGTATTAACATTAATACTCATAGTTATTCCAACCTTAACAATTCCTTTAGAAGATAGTGTAAATTCTGCTTTTAGTAAAAACATAAGGATGTCTTTTCAATTGGTAAGACTACAAAAAGTCGCAATTATACCAGGTTTTTTTGCTTTGGCTTTTATATTAAGTCATATAGTATCAAAGTTTAAATTAAAAAAAACAATGCCCTATATATTTGTAATGTATTGTGGCTTACTGGTATTTAGTCAAAGTAAAAAGTTTAAGTCAGTTCCATTTTTTGGAGATGATATTTCTGCAACCATTTTACCTCATAATTTAAGTGCTTTTACGGTTAGTGCAGATAAAGAGTTGGCGGTAGATAGAATGGCAAATTATATTAAAGCACATACACCAAAAGATGCTATTGTATGTGGCACTTTTATATTAAGAGGCGCCACTAAACGCTCAGTAGTGTTTGATGGTAAAGGTGCTTCAATGTTAATAGAAGGAAATCCAAAACAGTTTATGCTGTGGCAAGAGCGCCAAAAAACCATAAATAGTTTAACAACCATGGATCAAGTTGTAGCGTATTTAAAGCAATTTAATGTAGACTATTTTGTTACTAAAAATCCTAACGTTTCTGCTACCTTAATACATCATGAAGGCAGTTTAAAATTATACAAGCTTTAAAATAAAATTTGAAAAATATCCTTTACATAGGTAATCAACTATCTCAAAAAGATAAAACAGAAACAACAATAGATACCTTAGGTGCACTGTTGGAGTCTGAAGGCTATAACGTGTCTAAAACTTCAACTAAAAAAAACAAAGTATTACGTTTGTTAGACATGTTATTACATGTTGTAAAGCATAGAAAATCTGTAGATTACGTTCTTATAGATACTTACAGTACAACCAATTTTTATTACGCATATTTTTGCGGTAGATTGTGTCATTATTTTAAGCTAAAATATATTCCTATACTTCACGGAGGTAGCTTGCCAAATCGCTTACGGCATTCACCTAAATTATCACGTCAATTATTTGATAATGCGTTAATAAATGTTGCACCGTCACAGTATTTAATGTCAAGTTTTAATGCAGAGGGTTTTTACAACATTATGCACATTCCTAACAGTATAGCACTAGAAAAATATCAATTTAATAAGAGATCTATTACAGATATTCGTTTGCTTTGGGTGCGCTCATTTTCAAATATCTACAATCCAAAATTAGCAATTCAAATTTTAAAAGCTTTAAAAGAAGATCATTTAAGCGCAAGTTTATGTATGATAGGTCCTGATAACGATGGTAGCTTAAAAGAAACACGTGCATTTGCCAAAAAAATGAATGTTGAAGTTGAATTTACAGGTAAATTATCTAAAGCAGAATGGCATAAAAAATCTAAAGCATTTAATATATTTATTAATACTACAACTATAGATAATACACCTGTTAGCGTTATTGAAGCTATGGCTTTGGGCTTACCAGTAATATCTACCAATGTAGGCGGTTTGCCTTATTTGATACAAAACGAAAACGATGGTGTTTTAGTTGAATCAAATAATACCGATGCATTCAAGAACGCTATTATTAAACTAAAAACAGATGCAACACTTTTATCTAAAATTGTAACTAACGCAAGAGATAAAGCTGAAGCTTTTGATTGGGAAGTTATAAAGCAACATTGGTTTTCTGTTCTTTCTTAATGTTTTTTAGAATAACTTGTTATATTTGATTATATTACAGTTCTCTCAATCTCATGTCTAAATCCAATATACATTTTAACATATCAGAACGAAAAATTCTATTGCGATTTTTTGATGTTATTGCTGTGCTTTTCATGTTGTATTTGGTGGGTAATTTTTTTGATTTTGATTATTTCTCAATAACAAAGGAAAATTGGACGTGGATACTTGTTTTGGTGGTTTACATTTCAATATTTGGTTCTATTTTCGAATTGTACGACTTGCAAAACTCAAGCAAGTTTGAAAGTGTTTGGGTAAACATACTCCTTACTACATCTACAACTGTATTATTTTATTTGTTAACCCCTTTTTTAACCCCTGTTTTACCTGAAAACAGATTGCAAATACTCTACTTTTTCGTTTCAATATTAGTATCGCTTTTAATTTGGCGATTCGCATATATAAATTTTATAACTACCCCTAGGTTTTTTAAAAAGGCATTATTGGTTGGAGAAACTTCAAATATCACTACATTATTAAAAACGTTTAACGATGCAGACCCTAACTATAAAATTGTTGGATTTATTAATTGTGAAATAGAAAAGCAAGAAAAAATCAAGTATAAGGGGTTAAGAGAATACCATCCAAAACAAATTTACCAAGTTATAAAAGACGAAAATATATCTGAAATTGTAGTGGCAAGTTGCGATACCGAAAACATAACGGCATCTATTTATACCGATTTAATTACGCTTTTGGAAGGCGGGTTACCAATAAAGGAATACACACAGGTGTATGAAGAATTAACAAAGCGTGTTCCAGTTCAATTTGTGGGGAAAGACTTTTATAAATATTTTCCATTTAGCAGAAGTAATCAAAATAAAATGTATTTGTTTTTTCATCGCTTATTTGATGTGATACTAGCAATATTAGGTATTGCTTTTGGAGTACTTATTACGCCTGTAATAGTGCTTGCAAATGCAATAGCCAATAGAGGACCATTGTTTTATACCCAAGAACGTATTGGTAAAAATGGCAATCTTTTTAGTATTATTAAATTTAGAACCATGGTAATTAATGCTGAAAAGAATGGTGCTGTTTGGGCTAAAAAAAATGATGCGAGAATTACACTATTTGGTAAATTTATGCGCAACACTAGAATTGATGAGATGCCTCAATTTATAAATATTTTAAAAGGTGATATGAGTATTATTGGTCCAAGGCCAGAGCGTCCTCATTTTGTTAGAGAGCTATCGCAAATTTTGCCATTTTATGAAACTAGACATATTGTTAAACCTGGACTTACTGGGTGGGCGCAAGTAAAAACAAGATACGGTTCTTCTGTTGATGATAGTTTACTCAAACTACAATACGATTTGTTTTATATTAAACACCGAAGTTTTGTACTAGATGTAAACATATTTTTAAAAACCTTAACTACTATAATTTTCTTTAGGGGGCAATAGTGCGTTTTGTATTGCTATGTGTTATAAGAAATACATACCTAATAAAAAGCGCAATTAAAAGCGGAATTAGGGCAATGGCAAAAACCTGCACACCAGTAACCCAATGGAATACCAAAAGGCATAAGAGGATTATTAAAAACTTTAAAAATTTATTTACCCAATTAGGTAAAGTGGTTTTTAAAATTTGAAAAAGTAAAATTAGATTTAAAGGGTTTGCCCAAAGTAAATTGTAGTTGTTTTTAGTGGTTTGGTGGTCTGTAGCAAACCATAATAGCATAATAACAACACCTGCTAAACCAGTAACACCAAATAAAATGAAGTCTAAAGTTTTAGTGCGTTTTCCAGTTTTAAAATCGTTGTAGGTAATAAAAACAATAACCAAACCAAGTATACCAAAGATAAATAACGGACTAAAAATAAAACTTGAGGATTTATTTTTAGCGCTTGCCTTAAAGAGTGTTTCTCGTGTTTTAACTAAAGGTGTATTACTGTTTTGTATTGTGGCTATATCAAAAAAGCTATGAATATTTTTGGGTAAAAACATATGTTGTTCTGGAGTCGCATACCTATCAATTACAGAGCCCAGAGCGATATCAATCCCAAGACTTCCCCAAGAATTTTTGTTTAAATTATTTTGAATTAAGGTTCTAAAAGTAGCTTCGCTGTAATCTTTTGGAATATTAAAATCAATAGGATTTTGGGTTGCTAAATTAGTAACCTCTTTAATTTTAGTAGCACAGTTATTAAACAAAAAATCGTATAAATATCTACGATTTTCAGGTTTGTAGTTATTGATTAAATAATTAAAAAGCTGTTGTTTTTCAGTAGAAGATAAATTGAGAATTTGAGATGTAATACTTCTGTTTTGTGCTGTATAGGCATTATAAAAATTATCAAATCGGTTTAAACCTATTAAATAATCAAGCTTGCCTTGAGTAAATTTTAAAATAAAGTTAGGTGCTTCAAAATCATAAACCCCATAATTAAATACTAAATCTAAGCCTTTTTTAGTGTCTTTAATTCTAAAAGCACTATGGCCAAATGCATCGTTTAAGCTAGAGCCAGGACCAATTGTAATTACACTAATTTCAGCGTTTTCAGAGAGGTCTTGTGCAGGCACTATTACACAACAAAAAAACGCACATAATATTAGGAAATGTCGCATTATCTAAAGATACTAAAATCTAGTTTTAAAGAAAAAACATTAGAGTATAATGCCACACTTTGGTCGCCAATATCGGTAAAAGCATAATCGATTTGAACGCCGTTATATTTAAAACCTAAGCCAAAACTAGGTTGAAAGGTGAGTTGTTCAGAATTATCAATTTGTAATTCATTTTGAAAGTTACCCATACCACCGCGTAAGTATACCATATCTAAATACCCAAATTCAAAACCAAGCGCAGGATTTATACTTGCAAAAGATGAAGAGAATACATCGTTGTTTTCTTCAAACCGTACATTAAGGTTAGCAGAAGTTAAAAGTGTGTAATCATAATGAAACGTCATTAATTTTGAAATTCCTATCTGTAATTTAGGTATTGTAATTTCGGTAGTTTCAGGTAATTCTTGATTTTGTCCTTCAACAGCATCTCTAATGGTTGCAAACTGCGCCTCATCAATAGACCACGCATTAAATGTTGTTGTAATATCGCGCGCCATTACCCCAAATTTCCAATCGTTTTGCGTTTCAAATTGTATACCAACATCTAAACCAAAACCCCATGAAGATGCAAAATCTCCAATAATTCTACGTACAACTTTAGCGTTAACACCATAGTTTAAACCTTGTACAGGCAGTCGTCTAGCATAGGAAAATGTAAGGCCGTAATCGGCAGTAGAGAATAAGCTAATTCTATCGTAATTAATATTGCCTTGGTCGTCTATAAGTTGGGTTGTGTTTAAAATATCATCAACAGCAAATCTTATTATAGAAATACCAATAGCACTTCTATCATCTAGTGGCATTGCAAAAGCTGCATAATCATAGTTTGCTATGTTTGCAAAATAGCTAGAATGCATTAAGGCAAGTTGATTATCTTCAACATGCACCAATCCTGCGGGATTCCAATATCCAGCATTTACATCATTAGTATGTGCAGTAACCGCGCTACTCATACCCAATGCAGCAGCATCCACACCAATATTCAAAAATTCGTTAGAGTATTTTCTAACGGTTTGAGATAAAAGTGAAAAGCTAATAATACTAAATAATGCAGTTATGTAATATTTCAACAGCAATTTTTTTTACAAAGATGCACATTATACATTTTCTATCATAACATATGTAGCATAAACAAAGCATAATGCGCCAGTTTACATTAATTTATTAGACGAAATGTTACACTATAAACTACAAATTAATGTAGATATTGTACAATACTTGCGCGAGACTAAAATTGTTTGTTATTTTTACCAAAACATTTAATTATGAAGCAATACATACCCAACGCACTTACGCTTTTAAATTTACTATGCGGCTGTATTGCAGTGATTTTTGCTGTTGATGCTAATTTCATTTGGGCGTCTTTTCTTGTATTTATAGGCATATTTTTCGATTTTTTTGATGGCTTTGCAGCAAGAAAACTAAATGTGCAAAGTGAATTGGGGTTGCAATTAGATTCTTTGGCAGATGTTGTTACAAGTGGCTTGGTGCCAGGGATTGTAATGTATAAGTTATTAGAACTTTCGGATTTAGAAATGTTTCAGCAAATAGGTGTCTTTCAACAATGGACAGAAACCTTGGCTTGGGCAGGCATAAAAATAGCAATACTACCGCTTTTTGGTCTGTCAATTACCTTAGCATCAGCATACAGACTGGCCAAATTCAATATAGATACAGAACAACAAAGTTTTTTCAAAGGCTTACCAACGCCAGCAAATGCTCTTCTAATTATCTCTTTGCCTTTAATTTTAAAATTTCAAGATAATGATGCTATTAACGAAATCATTTTAAACAAATGGTTTTTAATAGGGATAACCATTTTTAGTTGTTGGATTTTAACTTCAAACGTAAAACTGTTTGCCTTAAAATTTAAAACGTATGGTTTTAAAACCAATGCCACACGCTATATTTTTATAATACTATGTTTGGTATTACTTATTGTATTACAGTTTGCTGCAATACCTCTTATTATACTGCTTTACATTGGTATGTCGGTATTGGATAACATGACTTCAAAATAATTAAAATAAAATATGGCTTCAGGATTTTTTGCGCTATTAGATGATATTGCTGTACTTATGGACGATGTGGTTGCCATGAGTAAAATTTCTACAAAAAAAACGGCAGGAATTTTAGGAGACGATTTAGCAGTAAATGCTGAAAAGGCTACCGGATTTGTGGCATCAAGAGAGTTGCCTGTATTGTGGGCAATTACTAAAGGCTCTGCACTTAATAAATTAATTATACTTCCTGTAGCGTTTCTTTTAAGTGCTTTTTTACCCATAGCGGTTACCATTGCTTTAGTACTTGGTGGATTATATTTGGCCTACGAAGGTGTTGAAAAAATTTACGAATATATTTTCCATAGAAATCAAGAGGATGCACATCGTGTTTATAAAGCAAAACCATTAACTAAAGAAGAACAGAAAGCTGCTGAAAAAAAGAAAATTAAGTCAGCCATATTTACAGATTTTATTCTGTCGGTTGAGATTGTAATTATCGCTTTAGGTACGGTTTTGGGGCGCGATATTTTGTTTCAAATTTTAGTAGTATCTATTGTGTGTATTATTGCAACTGTAGGTGTTTATGGTATTGTAGCGCTAATTGTAAGAATGGACGACTTCGGATATAAATTAGTAAAGCTTGGAAATAATAAAGGTGTGCTAAATTTTATTGGTAATTTTTTAATTAGAGCACTACCAATTTTAATAAAAAGTTTGGCAGTAATAGGTACCATTGCATTAATTTTAGTGGCTGGCGGTATATTTGTTCATAATATAGAAGCCATACATCATTACACCGATAGTATAAATTTGCATAACACTTTAAAAGAATTTATTGTAGGTTTTATAGCAGGTGCTCTTGTTGTTATTCTTGTTAAACTGTTTAAGTTTTTAGCGTCTAAAATTTTTCCAAAAAAAATGGAGACTAATTAAGGTATTTTAATGAGTACTTCATTTTAAGAAAAGTTTAAGACATATAGGCGTCATAACTTCTATAAACGCAATAATAACCGCTGTTAATTAACGTTTATTAATATAAAATGCTTAATTTGTTATAATTGCTTTTTTAGACAATTTTTACCTTTACAAAAAATATTGATTATGAAAAAAATACTATTTATACTGTTTTTGGGACTGTGTTTAGGCAGTTGCTCTACATCGAGTGACGATGAAGAAATTATGAAAATTGAGCCAGAACCAAGAGAAGAAGAAAAAGAAGAAAAGGAAGAAGAAGTTGTTGTTGGAACAATACGTAACATAACAGCATCGCAACTTGTGGCTGATATGGGACCAGGTTGGAATTTGGGCAATGCCTTTGATGTAAGAGATAATGATAAAACGGCATGGGGTAATCCACTGCCTAGTACAAATCTAGTTGATGCTATATACAATAGAGGCTTCCGTACCTTACGTTTACCTGTAACTTGGGGATATAACATGGGTGAAGCTCCTGATTTCACTGTAGAATCTGATTATTTTGAGCGCGTAAAAGGAATCGTAGAGCATGCTTTGGAAAAAAACATGTACGTTATTATAAATGTGCACCACGATGATAAATGGATTGTACCAACTTTTGAACAATCTGCATCTACAAGAAACCAATTAGACAAGGTTTGGACACAAATAGCAAATAATTTTAAAGATTATAGTGATTACTTAATTTTTGAATTGCTAAATGAACCTAGGCATAAAGATACGCCAGAAGAGTGGACAGGTGGAACTGCAGAAGGTAGAGAGGTGTTAAACGATTACTATACCACTATTTTGAGTGCTATACGCGAAACAGGCGGTAATAATGAAGCCAGAAAAGTTATGGTGGCACCTTACGCAGCATCAGTAGTTCAAAAAACTTGGGACGATTTTGTAGTGCCAAACAATGATGAAAACGTTATTATTTCTATACACGCTTATTTTCCGTTTAGATTTGCTTTAGATGGCAGCGATCCAGATTGGGGTAGTGATGCAGATAAACGTGATGTTGATGCCTTATTAGACAGAATTAATACCAATTTTATGGCCAAAGGTTTGCCTGTAGTTATGGGTGAATGGGGTAGTATTGGCACTATTGCAACTGCTGCTGAAAGATTAAAGCACGCTACATATTTTGCTAATGCCTGTGTAGAAAAGGGAATTGTACCTGTTGTTTGGGACAATGGTAATGATGGAGAGTTTGGATTGATTAACAGACGAAATTTATTTTGGGATTTTCCTGAAATTGCTGATGCTGCTGCTGTTAAAAACTAAATCTTTTATATAGAAGAAAACAAAAAAGGGATTAGCAACAGCTAATCCCTTTTTTTATCATTAAACAGTAGTTGTAAACTAGAGTTTGTATAATGTTATGAAAGCATGTAGAGAACGCCTTATTCTCTAATCTTCTTTTTACGCAGTTCGAAATTTTGACCAAGATATACCTTACGCACCATTTCATCGTTTGCTAATTCCTCTGGTTCTCCGGCTTTAAGAATACTACCTTCAAACATCAAATATGTTCTATCAGTAATGGCTAAGGTTTCTTGCACGTTATGATCGGTTATTAGAATACCAATATTTTTCTTGGTAAGTTGTGCTACAATACGTTGAATGTCTTCAACCGCAACAGGATCTACTCCAGCAAAGGGTTCGTCTAGTAGAATAAAGTTAGGATCGGTAGCTAAAGCACGCGCTATTTCGGTACGGCGACGCTCGCCACCTGATAGTAAATCGCCCCTACTTTTGCGAATATGCCCCAAACTAAATTCTTCAATGAGTGATTCCATTTTCATGCGTTGCTCTTTTTTACTCAGTTTTGTGAGTTGTAGCACGCTTAAAATATTATCTTCAATGCTCAATTTCCTAAATACAGAGGCTTCTTGCGCTAAATATCCAATACCGTTTTGTGCGCGTTTGTACATTGGATATTTTGTAATTTCGGTGTTTTCTAAATAAATGTGCCCGCCGTTTGGTTTTATAAGACCTACAATCATATAAAATGATGTGGTTTTACCTGCACCGTTAGGCCCTAAAAGACCAACAATTTCTCCTTGGTTTACTTCAAGAGAAACATCTTTTACCACTTTTCGTCCGCTGTAGGACTTCATTAAATTTTTAGCTCTTAGAATCATAGGTGCAATTACGGGAATTTTAATTAATTGTGGAAATTGTATGCTAGGTATAACGTTTCGTTAACTGTTTTGTTGTGTTATTTTTAAACTGAATTTTTCATTTTGTATTGAAATGAAAACCGATTTTAAAACGCCGCGTTTAATTGCGTGGTTCTGTTTTTGGAGCTTAAACTTATTTATGCTGTGCAATGATGCTTAATGTTGTAAATTAAGTGGAGTGTTAACTGTATGCTTTTAGCTTTTTCTATTGGTTTTGAAGTGCAGGGTAGCGCCCAAATAATGTTATACCAAACCTTGTGCTTTTGCTTTTTTGCGTTGCCCTCTTATAACTAGTTTAGAAATGTAAATACTTACTTGGTAGAGCACCAAAATTGGTATGGCGACGATAATTTGACTCGCTATGTCTGGCGGTGTAATGATGGCCGAAAGTATTAAAACAATAACTAACGCATATTTTCGGTATTTTCTTAAAAATTGTGGCGTTACTAAACCTACTTTTGTTAAGAAATAAATGATAATGGGTAGCTCAAAAATAAGGCCTGAGGCCAACACTGATGCTCTTACCAAACCAATGTAAGAACTTATATCTATTTGATTGTCTACTTTGCTGGAAATACTGTAATTGGCCAAAAAGTTAATGGATAGCGGACAAATTATATAGTACCCAAATAAAACCCCTAGGAAAAATAAGAATGATGATATAATGATAAAACCGCGCGAATGTTTACGCTCGTTTTGGTGCATTGCAGGACTTATAAAGCGCCATAATTCAAAAATTACGTAGGGAAATGAAATGATAAAACCAGCGAGTACTGCGGTCCAAATATCGGCAGAAAATTGACCTGCCATAGTACGGTTTTGTAATATTAAGGGAATTTTATCGCCGCAAAATGTAGTATCAATATTAATAAAATTGGCACATCTACATAAAAAATCATAGGTAGGAAACGACATTTCTAAGGGTGCAAAAATAATGGCATCAAAAATAAATTTGCTGGATACAAATGCAATTGTACCTACCACTACTATAGCAATTACTATCCTTATTAAATGCCAACGTAATTCTTCTAGATGGTCTAGAAAAGACATTTCATTTACATCTTTTTTTGCCATTATATTATACCTTCTTTTACTAAATCGTGTAAATGAATAACACCATCGTATTTACCGCTATTTTCTACCAGTAATTGTGTTATCCCAAAATCTTCCATAAGTTCTTTAGCATCTATAGCTAGAGCATCGCGTGCTATTCGTTTGGGGTTTTTACTCATAATGTCTACAGCTTTTAGCGATGAAAAATCATCAGTTTTGCTCAACATTCTACGTAAATCACCATCGGTAATTACACCCAAAATCGTATCGTTTTCTACCACAGCGGTTACGCCTAGTAATTTCTCAGAAATTTCTACGATTACTTCCTTAATACTAGCGTTAGGTGCTACTTTTGGTTTTTGGTTACTATCAGAAATAGTGTTTACTCTTAAGTATAAGCGTTTTCCTAAAGCACCACCTGGATGGTATTTTGCAAAATCTTTACTTGAAAATCCGCGTTTTTCTAACAAGCAAACCGCTAAAGCATCGCCAATAACCAATTGGGCTGTGGTGCTTGTTGTGGGAGCTAAATTGTTAGGGCAAGCTTCTTTTTCAACAAAAGCGTTTAGTACAAAATCGGCATGCGTACTAAGAAACGAATTTTGATTTCCAGTAATGGCTATCATTTTATTTTTAGCGCTTTTTATCAAAGGCACTAGTACTTTTATTTCAGGCGTATTCCCGCTTTTAGAAATGCATATTACAACATCATCTTCTAAAATTAAACCCAAATCGCCATGAATAGCATCTGCAGCATGCATAAAAATAGCTGGCGTCCCTGTAGAATTTAAGGTGGCTACAATTTTACTTGCAATTATTGCGCTTTTTCCTATGCCAGTAATTACAACACGACCTTTAGACGTGTAGATAAGCTCTACGGCATCGGCAAAATTAGCATCCACTAATGTAGCCAAATGCAAAATGGCTTTAGCTTCCATCTCAATGGTTTGTTTTGCTACAGTAATGATTTCTAATTTACGATTCAAAATGTAATAGGTTTTAACAATTGTGCTCAATTAAAGATTTTATTATCTTTATCAATAGCCAATTTAAATTTTTGTTGTAATTTCAAATTTCGTTACAAAACTAACGAAAAAAAGAATGAGGGCTCTCCATATCGATCGCTAAATTAATAGCATATTATAGCACGATATAATAATTAATTATTTAATAAATTATAAAAGTTTATGTCTATCGTAACAGCAGATTTGCACGATGCATTAAAAAAGTATTTCGGATTTAATAAGTTTAAAGGCCTGCAAGAGGGCGTTATAAAAAGTATTTTAGAAGGCAACCACACTTTTGTAATAATGCCTACGGGTGGTGGGAAATCTTTATGTTACCAATTACCCGCTTTAATGCAAGAAGGTACAGCCATTGTGGTTTCTCCACTTATTGCATTGATGAAAAATCAAGTAGATGCCATTCGTGGCGTTTCCAACGAGGATGGTGTTGCGCATGTATTAAATTCGTCTCTAAATAAAACCGAAGTAAAACGGGTTAAAGAAGATATTACAAATGGTATTACAAAACTGCTGTATGTAGCACCAGAATCTTTAACCAAAGAAGAGAATGTGGAGTTTTTACGTACGGTAAAAGTTTCTTTTTTAGCCATAGACGAAGCACATTGTATTAGTGAATGGGGTCACGATTTTAGGCCAGAATACCGAAACCTTAGGCATATTATAGGGCGCATTGGCGATAATATTCCCATTATAGGGCTAACAGCAACTGCAACACCAAAAGTTCAAGAAGATATTATTAAAAATTTAGGTATTTCAGGAGCCACAACATTTAAAGCCTCCTTTAACAGGCCAAATTTGTATTACGAAGTACGCCCAAAAACTAAGCAGGTAGATGCAGATATTATTCGGTTTATAAAACAAAACGAGGGTAAATCTGGAATTGTATACTGTTTAAGCAGAAAGCGTGTTGAGGAATTAGCGCAAGTTTTACAAGTAAACGGTGTAAAAGCGGTGCCTTATCATGCAGGTTTAGATGCTAAAACACGCTCTAAACACCAAGATATGTTTTTAATGGAAGATACCGATGTTGTGGTAGCTACCATTGCCTTTGGTATGGGTATAGATAAGCCCGATGTACGTTTTGTAATTCACCACGATATACCTAAAAGTATAGAAAGTTATTATCAAGAAACTGGGCGTGCAGGACGCGACGGTGGCGAGGGTCACTGTTTAGCCTATTACGCTTATAAAGATATAGAAAAGCTAGAAAAATTCATGTCTGGCAAGCCCGTGGCAGAACAAGAAATTGGGCATGCCTTACTACAAGAAGTTGTAGCCTTTGCCGAAACCTCTATCTCTAGACGTAAATTTATTTTGCACTATTTTGGAGAAGAATTTGATACCAAAACTGGTGATGGTGGCGATATGGATGATAACGTGCGCAACCCCAAAAAGCAAGTTGAAGCCAAAGACAATGCAAAAATACTCCTAGATATTGTAAACGGTACTAACGAAAAATACAAATCTAAAGACCTTGTAAACGTTATTGTAGGTAAAGAAAATGCCCTTATAAATTCACATAAAACCAACGAACAACCATTTTTTGGAAACGGCAAGCACGAAGATGCTAAATATTGGATGGCACTATTACGGCAATTGCTTGTAGCTGGTTATTTAAAAAAGGATATTGAAACCTATGGCGTTATTAAATTAAAACCAGAAGGAAAAGCATTTATAGCGCAACCAAAATCGTTTATGATGACAGAAGATCATGTGTTTGATGACGCTAAAAACGATTCTGGAATTATAACCAACGCAAAAGGCAGTGGCGGTGTAGCCGATACTGTACTTATGGGCATGCTAAAAGATTTACGAAAAAATAACGCTAAAAAACTAGGCGTACCACCATTTGTAATTTTTCAAGATCCGTCGTTAGAAGATATGGCACTTAAATACCCCATAACCCTTGCAGAACTTAGCAATGTACATGGCGTAGGAGACGGTAAAGCAAAAAAATACGGTAAAGATTTTGTTGCGCTTATTGCCAATTATGTTGACGAAAACGATATTACACGTCCAGACGATCTTGTGGTAAAATCCACAGGAAGTAACTCTGCAAATAAACTGTATATCATCCAAAATGTAGATAGAAAATTACCATTAGACGATATTGCCTCGTCCAAAGGCATGTCTATGAGCGATTTTATTAAAGAAATGGAAGTTATCGTATTCTCAGGTACCAAGCTCAATATAAATTACTGGATAGACGATATTTTAGATGAAGATCAGCAAGAAGAAATTCACGACTATTTCATGGAATCTGAAACCGATAGTATCGAAGAAGCTATCGATGAGTTTGATGGCGATTACGATGATGAAGAACTACGCCTCTACCGCATCAAGTTTATAAGCGAAGTAGCCAATTAATATACGCCTTTTAGCCTAGAATTAAGTCTTTACTAAAATTGTATTGATGTAATAGCAATAGTTTGTTTTATATTTTCTTTGGGCGTTACCCCGCCCTTCGACAAGCTCAGGGTAAGCGGGGTCGGGCTTTCTGCTATATCTTTCTGCGAAGCAGTCCCGAACTTGTTTCGGGATCTTATCCACTTGAGACTAATTGTACATACTTGGACAAATCCGTCTTTAATGGCTCCGCAAAAAGGATGCCGCTACAATCCCTAACGCGGGTGTGTTTGCTAGTGGCTTGTATAAAATTAAAGGTGGTTTTGTTTTTGGAAGGTGCGTTTAGCGTGTTGATGGATACGTGCTGTTAGAAAACGTTGTTAGTTATGGTTAGTTGCGTGTATTAGTGCTTAATTTTGCAAGTTTATACCAAGTTGGAAATTACGGTGGAATTTTTAAGAAGTAAGCGAGAACCAGCAATTACTTATAGCCATTGTTGTAAAACGTTTTTTTAGTATTTTATGGTTAAATTCAATTCTTCAAATTCCATTTCTTTCTTTTGACTTTTATTATCAAATTCAAGAGTTAAATGATTTCGTTGTCCATTTTTGAAATCAATATTTTCACAACTCTGAAAATGAGTTTTAAATTCTTTTTCGTCTTTATGTAATGGTATTTCAAATTCCGTATGAGTTAGCTTTCGTATTCCATTTTGGTGATTTGTTGGTTCATTATTGGCTTTTTTTTCACCTCGATATGGAAGTCTGAAGGTCCAAGGTAAATTCGGATTATTTTCGTTTGTAATTATGTCAATTGACATTCCTTTTGGAAAATAATTTGGTTGATAAATCTCGCTTTGCTCAAAAAGCTTATCAGTCAATTTTGAGTTAACTAAACACAAACCAAAAGGTGAGAATTGATTTTTATCAAATTGTGAACGTTCCCAAAGTTTTGTTTTAGAGGTCAAGTCGCTTCGTATTTCATTTTCGTCAATGACCCAAAGAACTTCGAGAAAAAAATTCTCAAAATAAAATTTTCGATTCGTTGTTCCTTGTCCTGGGTGAATGCGATTACTTCCTTCGGTCAAACCAAACTCTACTAATTTATCGGCTTCTTTTCCGTCATTTTTTGAAAATATAAATATGTGGTCTATTTCCATATTTGTTGATTCGGTCAAAATGTTTTACAGCGTTCTCGGCTATGAATAGTTGCGTGGGTTAGCACTGACTTTTACAAGTACACGACAAGCTGAAAATTCCACAGGAATTTTCAGGGTAAGCCATTAATAGCAATTGTTTATAGCCATTGTTGTAAAACGTTATTTTAAATAAATTTTTAATTCAAATCGAGTAAGATAAAGATAATATTCCTAAAGATGTCTGTGTCTTAGTTAGATATAAGTATCTAATATTGATAAACAATTTCTCTATTAACTCAATATTGAATTTTGTTGATAAGCCAAACTCGTTTTTTTCTCTAATTTCTGTATCAATATAACTGTTAGTAACATTTTGGTCATAATTCACTTCAGAGTTCAACGTATACTCAAAACTTGGTCCAATGTCAATCATAATTCTTTTATCTCGAAACAAGCTCAAAAGTATAGGAACTGATATTGTATTTCTTTCAACACTTCCAAAAATACTTTGAACAGGAAATCCATTTTCAATTGGGAACAAAAGTCCATTTTCAGAACTTAAAACAAATGAACTCTCAGTTTTGTTATATAATATGTTAGTTTTTAACCCTAATCTTTCAGACAGTTTATAGACTAAATAAAATCCACCACTATATCCAAATTCTGCTCCAAAATCAACATCCTTATTGTCTTCGCCAACTTGATTGGGTTTCCCATAATTAACACCAAATTCAATTCCATATTCAATTTTATTTTGAGAGAATAAATTTAAAGTGAAAATTATAACTAAAATTGTGATTATTTTTTTCATAAATGTTCTATCCAATGATTTATAATCCATCTTATACAACGTTATTCTTCAATTTGATAAAAAAAGCAAATTAGCTGAGGATTTGGGTCTTCATTGAAATCAAGATTCCGAGTTACACTTACATTAAATCCGCATATTTCATTCATTAAAAGTGTTGAACAAAATCCTGGGGTTCCAATTATTTCTCTTACACCACCAACATTAAGAACAAAATACATTATTCCATTTATTTCGTCATCTCCGAGGTTTTCAACTTCTCCAGAAATTTCATAGTATTTACCGAATGAATCGTCTGGATTGTCAGAATCATTGGCAGGAAAGTATTCGATATTCAGATTTTGTAAAATCAAAACTTCTTCTGATGCAATTGGCCCATAGTAAAATTCATTCATATTGGTTGGGTCAGAAGTATTCGGACAATTTAAATTTTCAGGCTCAGAATCAGAGTTGTCAGAGCAACTTAAAATTTGAATTAATATTAGTATTAAAATAATTTTTCTCATCACAGTTTGGTTATAATGTTTTACAAC
>CALDUF010000127.1 GCA_937923515.1 uncultured Flavobacteriaceae bacterium | reverse complement strand
CCCATAGGGCAGTCTTCCTGCACGCGGCATGGCTGGATCAGAGTTGCCTCCATTGTCCAATATTCCTCACTGCTGCCTCCCGTAGGAGTCTGGTCCGTGTCTCAGTACCAGTGTGGGGGATCCCCCTCTCAGGGCCCCTACCTATCGTAGCCATGGTGTGCCGTTACCACACCATCTAGCTAATAGGACGCATACTCATCTTGTACCGTAACCTTTAATTATTAATCCATGCGAATCAATAATACTATGGGGTGTTAATCTTCATTTCTAAAGGCTATACCCCAGTACAAGGCAGATTGTATACGCGTTACGCACCCGTGCGCCGGTCGTCATCAGAAAAGCAAGCTTCTCTATGTTACCCCTCGACTTGCATGTGTTAGGCCTGCCGCTAGCGTTCATCCTGAGCCAGGATCAAACTCTTCATCGTTAAATTTTAAGTCTTACGACTATTTCTTAACAACTAATCAGAATCTCTAGTACTCAAAATGGTCTATTCTCTTTGTTGATCAAATTCGTTCCTTAGATTCCCGTTTGCACGGGAATGACAAACTAATGTTTTGCTGTTTCCAGCAAGACATCACTTGATCTTACGCTGTCAATTCAATATGTTTATGAACTTTTTTTATCTCTTCTTAACTCGTTTCCTTGTTAAGCGGGTGCAAATATAAAACCCTTTTTTATCACTCACAATACTTTTTGAAAGTTTTTTTGAAAAATATTTTGCTACCTCTCGTACAACTTTTAAAACTACTTTTTGAATGAACCTGTGCTTTACGGGATACCCCGTTTTTGCGGGTGCAAACATACTACCTATTTTTAATTACGCAATGACTTTTTTAAGCTTTTTTTGCCTTTTTTTTTGCCCGCCTTTTAACTGTATTATTTACAAGCATTTACAAAGCTTTGTTTTATTAACATTACCCTGAAAATTGTTGATTGGTTGGATGGCTTGGGCGCTTTTTGGTGAATTACTATATATACTCATACCTTATATGTGTGGGTTTATTTGGTGGCGTTTTGCTGTTTTTACGCAGTATTTTTCTTTTTTGCGCTTATTATGTGTGGTGAGGCTACAATTAAAATGGCTTTATTACTTATTATTTTATACTATATATATGGTATTGTTACTTTTTATCTTTTGGTGCTTGATGGGTTTTAACAGATGTGTTATGGCTTGGGTATAGAAATAACCTTGGCGGGTGGGCTGCGTTAGGGATAGTAGCGGTATCCTTTTGTTTTTTTATTTGGATTTAGATTGTATTTGCAATATGCTAAAATTGAATTGTTGATGCCTTACATGTAAAGGATTGTTAAAAACAAAAGATTTAGCGGATAGCCCGACCGCGCCTTGTGAGCCTTAGCGAACTAAAGCGGGAACGCCCCAAAAATTTTTATTATGGATTTACCACTCGCGTAGTTTATCTAAATCTAATTGTGCTTTGAGTTCTTTTTCGGAAATTACTTTTAGGAAAGACGGGTGTTGTTCTATGGCGTACTCTATTCGTTTTACAATATCGTCGGTAGACTCATTGTCATAATCTATATCCAAAGGTGCTTTTATCTCCATAGATTGGAGTATGTTTTTCTTTTTAATGCGTAATCCTTTTTTATCGAAAGAACGCCTAAAGCCATCTATAACTATTGGTACTACTATGGGTTTGTAGCGTTTTATGATGTGTGCGGTACCTTTTCTGATAGGTTTAAATGGTGTGGTGGTACCTTGTGGGAAGGTGATTACCCAACCATCGTCTAGTGCTTTTCCTATATTGGAAATATCACTCATTTTTACTTGTCGTTGTACATCTTTACCTTCTGATCGCCATGTGCGCTCGATACTTACGGAACCTACATAGGCCAGAATTTTGGGCAGTAACCCTGCTTTCATGGTTTCTTTTGCTGCTACGTAATATATATTGAGTTTTGGATTCCAAAGGTATCCTACGTTTTTTATAGAATCGGTTCGCCCGCTTAGGCTTGCGTTAAATACATGAAACATGGCCACAACATCGGCAAAATAGGTTTGGTGGTTGGATATAAATAATACGTTTGTATCTGGTAGATCCTTGATAATTTCTGAGCCTTCTATTTGCAATTCGTTAAAGCCACGAAACCGCCTATGCGTGATTGCACCCAGAATGCGTATGAGCCACTTTTTAATGAATAGTATGTGTCCGAATGGATTTGTTTTAAACAATCCCATATGTTGAATATTATGTTTTAGTTGGGCAACAAAGGTAACAAATCTATTATCTAAGACAATTGCTTAATAATATCTTTAATTTCGCTTAACACCATGGCCGTTGCGCCCCAAACTGTAAAGCCGTTTAATTTAAATGCAGGCACTTCTATATCAGCACTATATGATGTTTTTATGGCTGTTGTGATGAGATTACTATCGCTTAGAAGATCTGATAATTTTATTTCTAATATTTGCTCTACTTCACTTTCTTGCTTTTTGAATTTTGGTGTAGCTGCTACAATACCAATAAAGGGTTGGACACAAAAATTGCTTGGTGGTATGTAAACTTTAGATAATTGTTTTTTTACTGTAATGGCGTGTATTGGCACGCCTATTTCCTCAAAAGTTTCGCGAACGGCTGTTGCTTCTAAATTTTTATCTTCTGGCTCTACTTTGCCACCTGGAAATGATACTTGAGCAGAATGTACGCCTTTGTAAGTTTTTCTAAGTATTAGTGCCAGTTGAGTGTTTTGCATTGCGTTAGGGTAAAACAATGCTAAAACACCTGCTTGTTTGGCTTGCTTAAGCTGCTCCTTACTATATTTTGTAAATGCTTTTCGTGTTGGCGGCACCATTTTAGAATGAGATGATTCGGCTGGTAGTGCTATATTTTCTATTTTTGGTAGCAAGTTTATAAATTCATCAAAACTCATTATATATGCGCGTTGTATTGTTGTTAGGTTTCTTTTTATTTTTTCTTAATTGTGAAGATAAACAATCTAAAAAGGATAACACTCTAAAAAGCAAAGACGGGAACACAGCTACTAAACATGTAGATCAACACGAGAGTAAAACTACTAATAATGCTCCCGAATTCCCAGTTTTAGATACCAAAAACGCCATGGAATTCTTTTTAGGATACGAAACCAAAAACAAAGAAAACACCGTAAGACTAACTACAGATTATGGAAGTTTTGATATTTTACTATTTGAAGAAACTAAATTTCATCGTGCCAATTTTATTTATTTAACCAAACGGAAATATTATAATGACACCCAATTTTATCGCGTAATTGATAACTTTATTATACAAGGTGGTAGTAGCGACGACAGAAAAACGGGCAGAAAACGCAAAAACATTGGCAGATATTTGCTACCTGTAGATGCCGATAGAGGTTTTAAGCATGATAGAGGTACCATATCTATGCCTAGTAGCGATATTGACAACCCACATAAACTCGCATCGCCTTATGAGTTTTTTATTGTGCAGCAACGCGGAGGCGCTCACTTTTTAAATGGCGATTTTACGGTATTTGGTAGAGTTATAAAAGGTATGGACGTGGTAGACAAAATTGCAGCCGTAGAAACCGACGAAGCTGATTGGCCACTTCAAAATATTTACATACGTAATGTAGAAATACTTCATTAAGGTTTCTGCGAGTTATGACAAATTGTGGATAATGCTGTAGCTTTTATAGCGTTACCGCGCCTGTTCGCTGTGGCGTTTATTGAAATGTTCTCGAAGTACTATTCTTAACACACCTGTCTACTAGTAGTTATTTTTTACTAAACTGTTTTAGCCTTTCTAAGAGGTAAGAGGTTTACGCACTTTTGAAAAAAATAAGCATGTTACAGTCCCGTTTTGCGAGATAAAAAATTTGCGCATCTTTGTTAAAAAAACAAGGCTCTCTATGGTTTCGCGTTTTGTGGTATAACGATTCTCACATCTTTGCTAAAACAAAAGATTGCTCTATGGTATCCCGCATTTTGCGGGATAAGCGATTCGCACATCTTTGCTAAAACAAAAGATAGTACTCTCTACGATCCCGCATTTTGCGGGATAAGCGATTCGCACACTTTACAAGCCAACTTTGTTGGCTTGTAAAGTGGCTCTCTGCTTACATGTCTTGGGTATAAAAATTATAATCTTTTAAGATGACATCAATAAACTCTATATCACTACTTTGTTTTACATCTTTAATACCAACCACTTCAATCAACTTATTCCTCAATTTTATTAAGGTAGCATAATCCTTTGCTGCTCTGGCTCTTATAAATGTGTCTTTTATAATTCGGGCATCGTTATCTGATAATTTTATCACGTTAGGATACGTTGGCTTATAATCTGTTTTCAGGTTTTCTAATATCGTGTGGCTAATATTAACCTTATCGCGTAAACTAATCACACCTGTACCTGCCGCCATATCGCCCAAACGCTGTAACTTTTTACTAAAAATAATCACAAAAAATCCTATACCAAATAACCATACATCTACAATTCTAAAAAACCAGCGTACCACATAATCAGAAAACGTAGCTTGAAAACCATCAATCTTAACAACTCTAATTTTGATTGCTTTTTTCCCTAAGGTTTGTCCGTCTAAAAAGGTTTCTAGAGCTAACGTATAAAACATTACTGGAAAACTTAAAACGGTATTTATGCCTATTTGAGACCACTCGTCCATACCCTCAAAAACGCCAAACACTTTATTAAGTAGTAATAAATATCCAATTTTTATAACAGTATCTATAATAAATGCCACCATACGTTCGCCAACTCCTGCAGCTGTGAACTTTATTTTTACATTTTGCGTTGTGTTAATTTGTAACTCTGACATTTTATATTTTAATTTATCTCATATTATGAGAGAAGTTGCATTTATTAAGCAAAATAAAGAAAAATGGCTGAGTTTTGAGAATGCTATTTTTAATAATGATTTTAAAGACCCCGATGCGCTTGCTTCAAACTACGTTCAACTCGTGAACGATTTGGCTTATGCGCAAACCTATTACCCTAAAAGCAAGGTGATTACCTATTTAAATCAGCTTGCTGCAAAGGCGTTTCAAAAAATTTACAAAACAAAACGGCAAGACACGCATAGAATTATTAGTTTCTGGAAAACCGAAGTGCCGCTAATTTGTTATCAATACCGCAAGTTTATCTACGTGGCCTTCATCATATTTTCTGTATTTACAGCAATTGGCGTTGTTTCTGCCGCAAATAATGCAGAGTTTTTACGCTCTGTAGTTGGCGATAGTTATGTAGACCAAACTATTGCCAATATTGAAGCTGGAGACGCAGTAGCGGTTTATAAAAGTGGTAGCAATTGGGGTAGTTTTATTGGTATTACCATTAATAATTTGCGCGTTGGCATCATTGCGTTTGTTCTGGGTGTTTTTTTAGGTATTGGTACACTATACATTATGTTTAAAAACTGTATCATGTTGGGCTCATTCCAATACTTTTTCTACGAGAAAAATGTGTTTTGGGAAAGTGTTCGTGGTATTTGGATACACGGTGCTATGGAAATATTCGCCATAGTTATTGAGTGTGCTGCGGGTTTAATTTTAGGCGCGAGCATATTGTTTCCAGCAACACATTCTAGATACACCTCATTTAAACACGGTGCTAAAACTGGTATTAAAATTTTAATAAGTACGTTTCCATTTACATTTTCAGCTGGCTTTTTAGAAGGTTTTATTACTAGATATTCTAATATTATGCCCAATTGGTTATCTGTTGGTATTATTTTAATCACTTTAAGTATCATAAGTTATTATTACCTCTTCTACCCTTTTAAAGTTCAAAAACAAATCACCCAAACACCAGTAGCTATTACCCTTTAATGATACAACAGCCTAAACATACATTTTTAGTTTTAATGCTTTTGCTGTTAAGTCATCAATTGTGCATTGCAGTGTCTCCTATTCAAGAACCAGAGGTATATCGCCTTTTCGATTCTGATTTTAAAGAACGTTATTCTAGCGACACCTATAATTATGAAGGCAAAAACGTGGTTGAAAAATCCAAAATGGGTTCTGGAGCATATGAAGACTACGACAATAAAAAAATAAAAACCAAAGAACAGAATAACTCTGAAGATATAGTAATTAACATTGGGCCTTTTAGATGGGTATTTTATCTGGTGCTTATCGCAGCGGTTTTGTATTTAGCTTATGTATTACTTAACGAAGGTGGCACGGGTATTTTTGCTAAAGGCAAACACAAAACCCTACAGCAATTCGATGATATTACAGCCGAAAATATTGAAAACGCCGATATACATAGCCTAATAAAACAAGCCGAAAGCGATAAAAATTATAGGCTAGCCACACGCTATTATTACTTATTAGTTCTAAAAACATTAAGCCTAAAAAATCATATAAAATTTGAAGATGATAAAACTAATGCAGAGTACTTATTAGAACTTAGCGACAAGCCATTTAGCGAAAGGTTTTCATACACTTCGTATCTCTACAATTATATATGGTATGGAAAATTTGATATTGAGGAACCCCAGTATGAAAAAGCAAAAGATAATTTTACATCACTTTTAAATCAGGTAAAATAATGAAAAAGTTATTACCTATTTTATTAGTTATAGTTGTGCTTGTGGTATTGGGCGCATTAACTTTTGGGGTAAGATATACCAAAACTATAGATTGGGAAGAATCTTTTAACGAAAGAAGCAATAAACCCTATGGCTTAAGTGTGCTATATAAAGAACTTCCAAACTTTTTTGAAAGTTTTACGTTTCGCACGGTGTATTACCAACCTTCAAGCTACCTGTCAGCAAACTCAGAGTTGGGCCATGGCGATCATGAAGCTAAAGGCAACTATATTATTATTGGTAATTCAGATTATCTTACAGAGTATTCAGTAGATAAACTATTAGAACATGTTAATGCTGGTAACACACTATTTATATCAGACTACTACTATGCGCAAAAGCTACACGACACATTAGGTATAGATGTAGATTTTGAATACAATCCTAAAACCGACAGCATCTCATCATTATCATTTAATAATAAACGTTTGAATAGCATCAAAATTGATAAAAATGAAGGTGACTACTATTTTTCAAGCTTCGATAAAACAAATCATACTGTTTTGGGTTATGCTACAACAGATACAAAGCGGGTTAATTTTATAAAAGTACCGTTTGGTAAAGGCACCATATTATTACATACCGAGCCTAAAGCTTTTACAAACTACCATATTTTAAAAAACGACAGATACCGTTATGTAGAAAGTGTACTGTCTTACCTACCCGATGATGATGTGTATTTTGATTCGTATGCAAAACGGCAAACCGCTTATGGCGATGCCGAGGAAGAGTCTAACCTAAGTTGGTTTTTAGAACAATTATCGTTTAGGTGGGCGTGGTATACGGCCTTGGTATTTTTGTTGTTGTTTATGATTTTTAACGCAAAACGCAGACAGCGCATTATTCGCATTATAAAACCGCTACAAAATACTACGCTTGCTTTCGTTAAAACCATTTCTAATTTATATATTGAAACACAGGATTATAAAAATTTAATAGACAAAAAAATCACTTACTTTCTTGAGAATGTTAGAACCGATTTTAATATTGATACAGCCACTCTTGATGATGATTTTATAAAAAAACTTGCAAGTAAATCAGGTAGAAAAACTGAGGATGTTACGCAATTAATACATTACATAAAATGGTTGCGTACAAAAGAGGAACTTACAGAGCAAAGTCTCGTTAAATTAAATACATTTATAGAAGCGTTTTATTCACAATAATTATGGACGAAAATAAGGAACAAAACAACCACGAAGACTTTTTACGAAAGCCAGAAAACGATGTGGTATCATCTATTGATAATAGTGCTTTAGCAAACACTACAACAAATTTAGAATTTAAAAATCGATTAGATTTATCTGAATTACGACAAAGCGTAGCAAAAATTAGAGCAGAAGTTGGTAAAGTAATTGTAGGGCAAAAAGATATGGTAGATATGCTTATTGCGTCGCTTTTAGCAAAAGGACACTCGTTAATAGAAGGTGTTCCTGGAGTAGCCAAAACGGTAACCGCTAAATTATTAGCAAAATCGTTAAGCGTAGATTTTAGTCGTATACAATTTACGCCAGATTTGATGCCTAGTGATATTTTAGGAACATCGGTATTTAACCTAAAAAATTCGGAATTTGAATTTAAAAAAGGCCCTATATTTTCTAATATGATATTAATTGATGAGATTAACCGTGCACCTGCCAAAACACAAGCCGCATTATTTGAGGTTATGGAAGAGCAACAAATTACCATAGATGGGCACAAGTATATTTTAGATACACCATTTATGGTTTTAGCAACACAAAACCCAGTAGAACAAGAAGGTACCTACCGTTTACCCGAAGCCCAATTAGACCGTTTTTTATTTAAGATAGATGTAGATTATCCAAATTTAGAAGAGGAAATTGAAATTTTATCTAGAGAACATGAGCTGAAAGAAAATAAAAAAACAGAGCAAATTACTTCGTTTTTAACGGCAAAACAAATTGCCAATTACCAAAGTTTAGTCAGCAAAGTTATTGTGGAAAAACCACTACTAAAATATATTGCAGAATTGATAGTGGCTACCAGAAGTAACCGCTTTTTGTATTTAGGTGCTTCACCAAGAGCTTCCATTTCAGTATTAAAAGCAAGTAAAGCGTTTGCAGCTATGAACGGAAGAGATTTTGTAACACCCGAGGATATTAAACGCGCCGTGGTTCCTGTGTTGCACCATCGTGTTATTGTAACTCCCGAGCGTGAAATGGAAGGCGTAACTAGTAAGCAAATTATTAATCAGATAATTGAAACGGTTGAAATACCGAGGTGAAAATAGTTGCAGTTTGCAGTGACAGTAAGCAGTTTTTACTCGTGACGTATTAGGATTAAGGATTGTGAATTATGGAAATTAGCAATTTGTGGTGCGTAATCAAAACTCATAACTCATAACTCACAACTCATAATTCATAACTCAAAACTCAAAGAACAAAACTTGAAGTTCCTAAAACCCTTTTACATACAACCCCGATTTTTTTATGCCGGTATTGGTATAGTTGTGCTTTTTGCATTAAGCTATTTTATACCAGTGCTATTTAATATCGCACAGTTATGTATTTTGGTTTTAATTGCTCTTTTTCTATTAGATGTTTTAATCGTATTTATTGGAAAACAAAAAATAGAAGGGCAACGTATAGTTCCCGATAAATTTTCTAACGGAGATTCCAACACCATTGAAATCAACATCAAAAACAAGTACCCTTTTATTTCTTATTTAGAGATTATTGACGAGATTCCTGAACAATTTCAAATAAGAAATTTTAAGTTGAAAGACAAAGTATATCCTAGAACATCTAAAACCATATCTTATAATTTAACACCAAAAGAACGCGGAGAATATCATTTTGGTTTGCTAAATATTTATGCTTCTTCTGCTATAAAATTGGTTGCTAAACGCTTTATGCTTGAAAACGACATTATGGTGCCCACTTATCCTAGTTTTAAGCAGTTGAAAAAGTTTGAGCTGCTAAACATCAATAAAAACGCTATGGATTATGGACTTAAGAAGGTACGCCGATTGGGACACACCATGGAGTTTGAGCAAATTAAAGAATATGTATTAGGTGATGATTTACGCACTATAAACTGGAAAGCTACCGCAAAAAAAAACCAGTTGATGGTAAACCAATTTCAAGATGAAAAGTCGCAACCTGTATATTCTATTATTGATAAAGGGCGCATTATGAAAATGCCCTTTGATGGCTTAAGTTTATTAGACTATGCTATCAATGCCACTTTGGTTATTAGTAATATTGTACTTAAAAAACATGATAAAGCAGGAATGTTATCGTTTTCTAAAAAGATAGATAATGTGGTGGTTGCACAACGCAGAAGCGGACAAATGCAGCTTATTTTAGAAGCGCTTTACAATGTGAAAACAGATTTTTTTGAAAGTGACTTTGGGCGACTTTATGGTAATATAAAACGCCATGTTACCCATAGAAGTTTGCTTTTAATGTACACAAATTTTGAAACCTTAGATGGTTTAAACAGGCAATTGCCCTATTTAAAGGCGATTGCAAAAAGTCATTTATTGGTTGTTATTTTCTTTAAGAATACTGAAATTGATAAACTTATTTCTAATAAAGCTGAAACCGTTCAGCAAGTTTATGATAAGGTAATTGCTGAAAAATTTGATTTTGAAAAACGCCTTATCGTTAATGAACTTAAAAAGTTTGGTATTTATTCTATTTTAACGACTCCTGAAAATTTAACGGTAGATACCATTAATAAATATTTAGAGATTAAAGCTAGAGGATTGTTATAATACTTGGTACAAGTATATTGTTGGCAAACGTACCCACATTATCGATTGTGCTTTAGGTGCTTTTCAATAAACTCAATAAATCCCTTAGCAACCACAGCGGCATCCTTTTTTATTAAATACATGAATTGGTGTATATAACTGTAATCATATAGATAGCCACGTCGCTCGCTCCTCGCAATGAATTGTAAAAAGATATAGTGAAACATTTACGTTCATGAATTCAATAGTGCAAAATAGAAATGCATCAATAAATGCCCTAACCACTTGCCCAGAGAAACTCGAAGATTTTGGTAACCTCCAAAAAAAAAAATTAATCAACATCGAATTTTTACGATAAACTACAATTCATCATTAAAATTTTACAATTCGGTCTCTTACTTTATAAAATGTTGTGGTTGTGATGCATCTTTGAAGTGTTCAATAAAAAATAACACTTAAACAATACATCATGAAAACATTAACAACTTTATTATTTGCATTATTTTTAACTGTAAATTTTACAAATGCGCAATCTGAAAACAACGGAAATACAATAACGGTAACTATCAAAAATATTACCAACAACAACGGAAAGGTAATATTATCGCTACATACCAAAGAGACTTTTATGAGAAAACAGGGTATCAAAAATGTTAAAAGTGAAATTGTTGACGGTAAAGTTACAGTTACCTTTGAAAACGTAGCCCCTGGAACTTACGCTATAATGGCGTTACACGATGAAAACGAAAATAACACCATGGATTTTGATGACAGAGGGATGCCAAAGGAGTCTTACGGAATGTCTAACAACCCAATGAGTTATGGGCCACCGCAATTTACTGAAGGCAAGTTTGATATAGCTTCTAACCCTATAGAAATGGAGATAAAATTTTAAATTTAAAACACTTACTTTATAGAAAAAGACAATCTAAACGGTTGTCTTTTTTGCATTATAAAGCGCCTATTTTTAAACAATGCTATTAAAAGCTATTGGTAATTTAGAAACCTGTAATATCTTTATAATAATTCCCTTTTACAATAAGTATAATTGATAGTTTTTATATTTTTATAATCTAAACTTATTTTAATGACAATCACCCAATTATACTATGTTCTAGCCGTTGCAGAACATCAAAATTTTACTAAAGCTGCCGAAAAATGTTTTGTAACGCAGCCTACATTGAGTATGCAAATTCAAAAATTAGAGGACGAACTTGATATTTTAATTTTTGACAGGAGCAAAAAACCTATTGAGTTGACTGATGTGGGGCGTAAAATAGTAACTCAGGCCAAAAATATTGTTAATGAATCGTATAGAATTCAAGATATTGTAGATCAGCAAAAAGGCTTTATTGGTGGTGAATTTAAATTAGGTATTATACCAACGGTTATGCCTACACTATTACCAATGTTTCTTAAAACGTTTATAAAAAAATACCCAAAAATAAAATTAAAGATTGAAGAGCTTACTACGGAAGAAATCATCAATCGTATAAATGAAGGGCACTTAGATGCTGCAATAGCTGCCACACCTTTACAAAATGATAGTATTAAAGAACGTGTATTGTATTTTGAACCTTTTGTTGCTTACATTCCAAAAGGACATAAATTACATACTAAAGGTGATATTAAAGTTGATGACTTAGTGATTGAAGATATGCTACTTTTAGAAGATGGACATTGTTTTAGAGACGGCGTTATCAACTTGTGTAAAGCTTTTAAAAATCATGAAGATGATGCATTTCAACTAGAAAGTGGCAGTATAGAAACTTTAATTAAACTGTCTAACGAAGGTTTAGGAATGACGCTTCTACCTTATTTACATACCTTAGATTTAAACGCTAATGTACAGGAGAATTTACATTATTTTGAGGAGCCTTCTCCTGCTAGAGAAGTGAGTATTATTTACCATAAAAGTGAATTGAAAATGCAAATTATAGAGGCGATGCAAACTGTAATAGCAGGTATTATTCGTGGTGCTATTACCTTTCAGGATGTAAAAATTGTTAGTCCGTTACCTAATAAATAATTGAAGAGTTGAGCCTATTATGAGATACTAAAAAAGCGACCCAAGGGTCGCTTTTTTTTTATACTTTTAAATAAATTAAACATTGATTTAATTCTGGGTTTTGCCGTACAATAGAATTAATATAAATTTTAAGCTCTTCTATTTCGTAAGGTAGTAAACGTTGTACTGCCTTTTGTACTTCTTTGCAAAACAATGTGGCGTCAAAACTGACTTTATCCAATACTGTTTTTGTGTACTCTAGCATTGCTCTTGCCATATTTTTTTTAAGGTTTTTTAGGTTTGTAATAAAAGTAGATTTTGGTTATCTCAAATTGTTTTTTAATTTGACTCTAAAATTAAACAAAAATTACATAATTCTACCTTTTTAATAGGAATTTAACACTGTTTAAAACCTGTTATCGCCATCTAACAAATCGCCTAAACCTCCCAAAATACTACCTTCACCTTTGTTTTTACCACCTGTTCTTGGGGCAGATGCTAGCACTCTTCCTGCCAATCTACTAAACGGCAACGACTGTACAAAAACAGTACCTGGACCCTGTAGTTTAGCAAAAAACAAGCCTTCGCCACCAAATACAGTATTTTTAATACCACCCACAAACTCTATATCGTAATCTACAGTTTGATCGAAACCTACAATACACCCTGTATCTACTCTAAGTGTTTCGCCTGCAGCTAATTCTTTTTTAGCCATAGTACCGCCAGCATGTACAAACGCCATACCATCGCCTTCTAGTTTTTGCATGATGAAACCTTCACCACCAAAGAGGCCGCGACCCAATTTTTTAGAAAACTCTATACCTACGCTTACGCCTTTTGCAGCACAGAGAAATGCATCTTTTTGACAGATAAATTTCCCCCCAAATTGGGTTAAATCTATCGGGATTATTTTTCCAGGATAGGGTGATGCAAATGATACATTACGTTTACCTACTAAAGTGTTGTAAAAAGCGGTCATAAACAAGCTTTCTCCTGTAAGTACGCGTTTGCCTGCCCCCAATATTTTACCTAAAAACCCAGCGTCTTTTTGAGAGCCATCTCCTAAAATGGTTTCCATTGTAATACCATCGTCCATCATCATAAAACTGCCTGCTTCTGCAATTACACCTTCGTTAGGGTCTAATTCTATTTCTACGTATTGCATTTCTTCTCCGTAAATGCGATAGTCTATTTCGTGTGCGTTCATATTTTATTGTTTTTCTT
>CALDUF010000126.1 GCA_937923515.1 uncultured Flavobacteriaceae bacterium | reverse complement strand
TAATAGATTTCAAGCCCAATTTGGTCTAGGCATGTCTATTTCGGGAGACTTCAGAAAAAATGATAATCAACTATTTGAAGAATTTGAGTTCAGTACACCAATTGTAGGTAAGAATATTGAGGCTTCGCTTAAATATATATTTAAAAACAAGAGATTTTTAGCTTTTGGAGTTACGGTACAATCTTATACTAATATTATTAATGGTACAGGTAGCCAGGGTGAAAATGTAATTACGTTTGAGGATTTTAGACTTGAAGAGGAGTTGCAATTTTATGAGTTGCAATATGGGAAACTATTCGATAACGGATTAGATTTTGCTTTAGGTTTAAACTATATACTATATTTTCAACCTATTCTTACATCAAGTCCAGGTATCGTGCTGCGTAATCCTGAATCAAGACCAGATGATATCGGTTTAACTTTAGCTGTCGGTTATTCAATTTATTCCATAAAAAATTTGGATATAGCTATACAAGCAAAACTGTTTTATTCTCTAAATAGATTGGAAGCTATAACTTTAACACCCCAACTGCGTTTTAATTTTTAACTTAAATAACATTAGTTTGAGATGACACAATATGGAGTCCATCATCAATCAACCGTCCAAATTCAGGCTTATTATGTCTAATGGTATCTAAGTGCTTTAGTATCTTTTTAGCTAAATCGGTTTCATCATCTATTTGGCACAATTCATAAAGTTCAATAGCCAATAACCAATCGTTAGGATGGTTTTCCATGAGCGCTTCCAGTACTTTAGTTCTAGAAATCGTGTTGTTTTTACCTGATCTATAATCTCTTACCTGTTGGTATAACGCTTCTAAAGCTATACGTGTTTTAGATTTTTTTGGAGGCGTAGTTTGTGTGGTAGTAACGTGCGTTATCATATCAAAACTACTATAATCTGCTGGTCCCGAAAATACAGAAACGATGTCTTTACCAACGGCCATATCGTAGATGCCCCAATCTGGTTGGAATAGTATGGTTTCATTATGAGTTACTGTGCAATTTTTAAAACTAATCAAAATAATTTTCCCTTGCAGATTGCGTTTTCCAGTAATGATGTCTCCAGAAACAGTAATACCGCCTTCAAACTCTAGCGTAACGTTTTGTGCTTCATAAATGGCGTAAGCTGCCAAATCTCTAGGGCTCATATCTTCAATGGCAATATTAATACCTTTTAGTGTTCCGATAGGTGAACCAAAACCATCTTTATGGGTATTTGCCCCGTGGCCAACTAATTCCTTTTCTCTATAGCTAAGTGCGGTTTTACCAGTAGTTTGTATATAAATTGGTTTGCCCTCCTTAGCAATTACATTATTAAAAACACCCGAAATTTGTAATCCAGTACTTAACTCTACAGTGCCCAAAGCTTTAGAAGCTATTAATTTAGTAACACCTGAAAGTCCGCCCTTACGTAATGCCATGGTATTTGCAAACTCCTCTAAAATTAAGCTTAAATGCGCAAAATCTGGTGTAACAAATAGTTGAGGTTGCGGTTTAGTAATGTCAAAATCTTTAAACGTAGCATTAATGTTGTAGGGTAGTTTTTCAACCGCGTCAGTAATGCACCAAGCGCTTTCTCCGATAGAAGATAATAAGCCTGCACCATATATTTTAGGGTTTTTAAGAGTACCAATCAATCCGTATTCAACAGTCCACCAATGTAAGTTTCTTATAAGGGCCATTTCGCTAGGTTCTCCCATATTTTGCTGCAATGCTTCTACCTTTTTTTCGGCTAAAAGAATGGCTTTTTCAGTAGAATTTGGAGCTTCTTTTAGGATAGATAAATGCCTTACGGCTTCATACAATTCATAATCTTTTGCTGATGAAATGGCCTTACAACCAATTTCGCCAAAGCGCCTTAAATATTCACCATATTCAGGATTAGCAATAATTGGCGCATGTCCTGCACCTTCGTGAATAATATCGGGAGCCGGTGTATATTCAATATGTTCTAATTGCCTGATATCGCTAGCAATTACTAAAACATTATAGGCTTGAAATTCCATAAAGGCATTAGGTGGTATAAAACCATCAACCGCTACAGCCGCCCAACCAATGTCTTTTAAAATACGGTTCATACCATACATGTTCGGTATGCTATCTATAGATATACCTGTTTGTTTTAAACCTTCTAAATAGGAGTGATGCGCTACTTTACTTAAAAAATTAACATTTTTACGCATTACATAGCGCCATACGGCTTGGTCTATTGCCGAATAGTCATTATAATTTTGTGGTTTTATAAATTGTTTTAAATGCTTAGGAAGCTTTTGTAGTATTTCGTTAGATTCAAATATATCCGACATCTTTAAAATTTAGGTAAAAAACGTTTTTAAAAATAACGATTATTCATTGATGTATCTATTTTTTAACGTTTCTTTCAAAAATATAGTCAAAGCTCATTCAAACGAAACACGTAAAGTATTTCAATTTTAAAATAAATCTTCTTTAACATATATTAAAAAAGTTCTACGAAAATGCGATAACCTGTGAATAGAGTTTGTTGAAAATATCTAGTAATGTTCTGCTTATTTTGTATGTTGATTTTTTAGGATATTTTTAACCATAATAGGCAATGGTGAGTATACCGAAAACCAGTTTTTCTTAGGTGAGAATGCTGTTGCTATGTTATAAAAAAGCGGCTTCACTTTTAATATTATCAAAGTGAAGTCGCTTTTAATATTTTATTTTTCAGCTTCTGGAGGGTATTGCGTCATAATTTTAGAAACAAATTCTTTTATGCGTTCTTCCTTTTTCTCTACGTTTCTAGCTAAATATCCTGTACCCATACCTTGCCAAATCAATTCTTTTTTCTTGGCGTTTATAAGGTCTACAAAAAGGACACCTTCAACTTGAGTGGATACAGCAGGTTGTTGATTCCAACCCCAGCCCCAACCAGGACCAAAACCACCAAAGCCGCCCCAAGGGCCAAAGCCACCCCAACCCCAAGCGCCTGCGCCCCAAAAATTGTTGTAAACATCTACGCGTTGGTTAGATTTTGTGAATATACTAACTAGAATATCTGGATCATCAGACTTTGTAAAACCTTTAGCCAATAATTCCGCTTCAATAGCGCGTAATATGCGGCGTTTATCAATGTCGTTAATTTCTGCTTTATCAATTCCCGTTTTAAAAAAGGCGAATGTTTTTAGCGAATCAAAATTAGCTTCCTTATCATAATCTGTAGATACACGAACAGATGAACATGAGGTTACTATGAGAAGTAGCGCTAATAATGGCAGTGTTTTAAAAATTTTTTTCATAGTGATTTTTTTTTATGTTGATATTACTATAATCAAAAGACAGTGTCTTGTTAATGCATAAGTATCAATAATCGTACCATATAACTAGGTTTTATACTATTAAGTACTTCTCTTTTTGTTGTAACCATAGGGGCAATGCCTACAACCACTTTCGCAACAGTAACCACGTTTTAAGTGATACTGTTCGGTAAAACAACGATAGCCTTCAGGAGTGAGATAAAAATCGCCTTCTTCTAGCGGTATAATCTTTTTCATAGATAACAAAGATATTTAATTTTAAAGAATTATTTTGTGGTTTGGTTTTTGACGCTATTTGTATAAATGATTTTAGTTTTTAGATTTTTGGTTCCAAGAGGTTATGCGGGTATTTCTATATTTCCGTTTATATTTTTGAGCACAACAGCTTTAAAATTTCGAAAAACGTTTATCAATCATGAAAAAATTCATTTACGGCAACAGTTAGAATTGCTAGTAATTCCGTTTTACATCTGGTATGTTTTGGAGTTTTTTATAAGATTACTGTACTATAGAAATTGGCACTTAGCGTATGTAAATATTTCTTTTGAACGTGAAGCTTACGCTAAAGAACTGGATTTAGAGTATTTAAAACATAGAAGGTTTTGGAGCTTTCTAAAATACCTAAACGCTTAATGAGTTTTAATTTCGAAAATTCTATAAATCAACATATTAAGCTTTCAGAAGAAAGTGATATTAAGCTGTTTATAAAACGCGAAGATGCTTTACATGAGTTTGTGTCTGGAAATAAATATAGAAAATTAAAGCACAATTTAGCACAAGCGAAAGCTTTGGGGCATACTTCTTTATTAACTTTTGGTGGTGCTTATTCAAACCATATTGCCGCCGTTGCCGCCGCTGGAAACTTGTTTGGATTTAAAACTATTGGCATTGTTAGGGGTGAGGAACTTGCAACCAAAATTAAAAGCAACCCAACATTGCAGTTTGCAAAAAAAAACGGTATGCAATTTAAGTTTGTATCTAGAGCTGTGTATCGCGAAAAATCATCTAGTGAATTTTTGAAGATATTACAGCAAGAGTTTAACAATTTTTATTTAATTCCAGAAGGTGGTACAAACGCTTTAGCGGTTAAAGGCTGTGAAGAAATATTGAGTAACGACGATTTAGATTTTGATTATATATGTTGCGCTGTTGGAACAGGCGGTACTATTTCAGGGCTTATAAACAGTTCAAAACCAAAGCAACAAGTTTTAGGATTTCCGGCTTTAAAAGGTTCGTTTTTACAACAAGATATTAGTAAATTTGTAACTCAAACAAATTGGGATTTGAAAACGCATTATCATTTCGGTGGATATGCGAAAGTAAATTCAGAATTGATAGCATTTATAAATCAATTTAAGTTAGAACATGAGGTACAATTAGACCCCGTTTATACTGGTAAAATGATGTATGGTATTTTTGATTTAATTGAAAAGCAATATTTTCCAAAAGGCTCTAAAATTTTAGCAATTCATACTGGTGGCTTACAAGGAATAGAAGGTATGAATGCTTTATTACAAAAGAAACAATTACCCTTAATACACGTTTAATGAGACATTTATTTTTTATAATATTACTTAGTTTTTTAGTATGTAGCTGTGGGTCTAAAAAATCAGTCATCACTAAAAAAACTAAGAGAGAACAAACAAAGCAAGTTAAGGTTGATGAAAAGCAGCCAACAACTAAAGAGGTTGAGACTACAGCAGAGGTTAAACCAATAATAAATTCAACGGAAGACTATATTAAAGCCTATGCAGGTTTTGCTCAAAAAGAAATGACCTTATATAATATTCCTGCAAGTATCACAATAGCACAAGGTATTTTAGAGTCTGCTTCTGGTAAAGGCAGGCTTTCTGTAGAAGCAAACAATCATTTTGGTATAAAGTGCCACACGTGGACTGGGGCAAAAATTTATCATGATGATGATGAAAAAGGCGAGTGCTTTAGAAAATATAATAATGCCAAATATTCCTTTAGAGATCACTCTTTATTTTTAACCTCAAGAAAGCGATACGCTAGTTTGTTTGATTTAGATGTTTCGAATTATAAAGCTTGGGCACGAGGATTAAGAGCTGCAGGTTATGCTACTGATAGAACCTACCCAGATAAACTTATAAGTTTAATTGAACGTTACAAACTATACAAATATGATGATGAAGTGCTTGGAACAAGCCCCGCTAAACGAAAGTTTGTTGAGAGTAAACCAGTGAGAAATAAAGAGTATGTTGTAGTTAAAGGAGATACGTTGTATAGTATTTCTAAGCGTTATAATACTACAGTTGAAGCGCTTAAAACCGCAAATAATATTAAAGGAACAAGCATTGCAATAGGCCAAGTGCTAATAATAAAATAGAATACAGTAGTTATGATTTACAAGCGAAGTAGCACATTGTTTGCAGCTGCAGAAAAGGTAATTCCAGGAGGAGTAAATTCTCCTGTAAGAGCATTTAAAGGTGTTGGCGGCACACCAATTTTTGTAAAAGAAGCTAAAGGTGCGTATTTATATGATGAAGATGGTAACCGTTTGATAGATTACATTAATTCTTGGGGGCCAATGATACTAGGGCATGCATATGCGCCCGTAGTTGATGCGGTAGTTGAAAAGGCTAAAAAAGGAACCTCTTTTGGCATGCCTACTGAAATTGAAACTAAAATTGCAGAACTAGCAGTTGCAATGGTGCCAAATATTGATAAAATTCGCTTTGTTAATTCTGGTACAGAAGCTTGTATGAGCGCTATTCGTTTAGCGCGAGGTTTTACAGGTAAAGATAAAATCATCAAATTTGCTGGTTGTTATCATGGGCATTCTGATTCTTTTTTGATACAAGCAGGAAGTGGTGCAAGTACATTTGGTACACCAAATAGCCCAGGTGTAACCCAAGGTACAGCAAAGGATACATTGCTAGCTAATTATAATGATATTGATTCTGTTAGCGCACTTATTGATGCCAATAAAGATGAAATTGCATGCGTCATCGTAGAACCTGTAGCAGGTAATATGGGATGTATTCCTCCAAAAAATGATTTTTTAAAAGCACTGAAACAATTATGCGAAGCAAATGCCATTTTACTGGTTTTTGACGAAGTCATGACGGGCTTTAGATTAGCTAAAGGCGGCGTGCAAGAATTGTATGGCGTAAATGCAGACATTGTTTGTTTTGGAAAAGTAATTGGTGGCGGTTTACCTGTGGGTGCTTTTGCTGCTAGAAATGAAATTATGAATCACCTAGCACCTTTAGGCCCTGTATACCAAGCAGGAACGCTTAGTGGAAATCCGCTTGCGATGGCAGCTGGTTTAGCGATGTTAACGGCCTTAAATATCGATGACGCTGTGTTTAACCGTCTCGCTGAAAAAACAGAATATTTACATAAGGGCATGACAAAAGCGTTGATTAATCATAATGTGGCACATACAATTAATAGAGTAGGCTCTATGATTTCGGTACATTTTGATGAAAAAGAAGTATATGACTTTGCAACTGCTGCTAACGGAAATAACGATACGTTTAAAGCCTTCTTTCACGGTATGCTAAACGAAGGCGTTTACATTGCACCAAGTGCCTTTGAAACTTGGTTTATTACTGATGCTTTAACCTATGAAGATTTAGATTTTACAATAAACGCAGTAAATAAAGTTGCCAAAACGTTATAAAAAAAGCATCGCGCCATGGCGTGATGCTTTTATAAAAAATCAACAATCAAATAAAAATCAACAGGTGTTTATGCTTTGCTTTTAGCATGTTTTTTCTTTTTACCTTTTTCTTTGGTTTTAGATGCTCTTTTAGACATTGCTTTCTCCCATTTAGCATATTGTTCATCGTCTAAAATAGTTTTCATTTTAGCTTTCACCTCAATTTGGCGATCTAGCTTCTGGTTTGCCATAGCAAGACGTTCTTCTTTTGTGGGTTTTGTAGCTTCTCCACTTTCTTTTCTTGCGTTTCTTTCAGCCCTATGCGTTTTTCTCATTTTAGCATTTTCTAGGTTAATTTTGTAAACCTCTTTTTGCTGTGCATCAGTTAAATCTAAATGCAATGCCATTTTTTTTGTTTTCAATGTTGCAATTTCATCTGGCTCTAAATTGGCCATTGCTTTTCTTTTGTCGTTTTGTTGTGCGGCAGCTATTTGTATGGTGCAAATTGCAAGTACTACCATTATTAGTTTTTTCATGTTTTAAAATATTTGTTTGGTAGTAGGACTTATAGAAGAAAGAATGGTTTAATGGTGTTTAGATTTTTAACTTGAGATTAACAAAAAAAAGCTCCCGTAAATGGAAGCTTTTTTTAATCATATTAATATTTTAATTATTTAGGATCTAGAATAATATTTATTCTTTCTACAATATCTCTAAGATGAATTTTACTCATAGTATCTCTTCCATTCATACGGGCGCTAATTATACGTTTTAGCGTATTTAATTCTGCTCTTACTACAGCTCTTATATCAGACTGACTCGTATTAACAGGAGTGATTTTAACGTATCTAGAGTTTGTTCGTGTTCTTTTTGGTGTTTCAGCTGTCATTAAATAAGCTAATCTGTCAATATAGGCACGCTGTAGGTTTCTGCGGTAGGTATCAATATTACGCCCTGTATTTAATTCAGACCAAACACCGTTTCTTAAATCGCGTATCATTTCAGTTAAAGCATAAGCGTTTTTGCCGTTAAGAGACGTATTCTCAATCATTCTAGCCATTTTACCTAAACTTAGAATGTTGTTTAGAGTTCTAGATTGTATAGTTCTAATACGTTCTACAGAACCTGTAAACTCAATTTTGTCTAAAATATCAGTATCAATTAGCCACTTTGGCGTATCAAATAGTTGCGTGTTTAAAAATTTTAGACAATTTTTTTGATGTGTTTTATCTACATAAGTGTAAACGGCTCCGTCTTGACCTGCAGTCTTATAATTTTCGTAAACACCACCAATATTATTGGATACGTGCCCCATATAACGATTAAATTGTGAAATTACATGGTTATACATTGTTTTTAAATCTTGATAATCATAACCATCTTTTGTAGTCCATTCAATTAAATTAGGAACAATTCTTTTAAGGTTTTTTATACCGTATTCACTAGCAAGAATAGCGTTGTCTCCTAAATCTTCAGTTTGAGAGCTTGGGTCTACTACATCACCGGCTTGTTGGTGCCCAAATCTATACAGTGGGTCTCCAGCATGTTTCTCAATCCAACTATTAAGTATTGGTTTTTCTTCTTCGGCAGTTTTATCTAAAATAGGTTTGTAACCCCAAGAAATAGCATATTTATCATAAACGCCAACGTTAGGAAATAATGCTACGCCTTTATCTTCGGGTTGCGCCACGTAATTAAAACGTGCGTAATCCATAATTGATGGTGCTGTACCATATTTTTGTGTAAATTCAGCACTACGTAAGTCTTCTACTTTATATGCAACACTACTACCCATGTTGTGGGGTAGTCCTAAAGTATGTCCTACTTCATGAGCAGATACAAAACGAATAAGTTCTCCCATAACTTCATCGCTAAATTCTGCAGTTCTGGCATCAGGGTTTATAGCTGCGGTTTGCGCAAAAAACCAACCGTTTACCAAACTCATAACATTGTGGTACCAATTAATATCAGATTCTAAAATCTCTCCTGATCTTGGATCGCTTACATGTGGGCCATTTGCGTTTGGTATAGGTGATGCTAAATATCTAACTACAGAATAACGTACATCTTCTGGTGTCCATTCTGGGTTTTCTTCTAATGTTGGTGGTTCTTTAGCAATTATGGCATTTTTAAAACCTGCTGCTTCAAAAGCCACTTGCCAATCTTCAATACCTTGTTTTAGATATTTACGCCATTTTTTTGGTGTAGCTCTATCAACGTAATACACTATTGGCTTTTTAGGCTCAACCAGTTCGCCACGCTTATATTTTTCTATATCCTCATCTTTAATTTCTAAGCGCCAACGGTCTAAAAAGGTTAATGTTTTGCTTTTTTGAGCTTCTAAGCCATAATCAATTTGGCTACTCGTAAACCAACCTACACGTTCATCAAAATAACGACGTTTCATAGGTGTTTTTGGTAGTAATACCATAGAGTTGTTAATTTCTATAGAAATTGTACCAGTACTTGTGTTAGAGGGCGGGTTGCTCGCATTGTAAGTTTTTACATGGCGCGCTTCGATATTTAAAGGATAACTTTTTATAGATTCTATAAACGATTTGTTGTCGTCTAGTCTTGAAACTTTATAGCGCGTTCTGTATCGAGAACCAAGGCCTAAGGCTTTTACATCTTTTTTAAATAAATCGCTTATATCGATAACCGTAGCTGTAGAGTCGGCATTAAATGCTTTTATTGGAAATGTGTATAACACAGGTTCAAAATTAGAGTTTACAACAGCTTCGTGCACAGGTAAATCTTTATCTGCAACCACGTTGTGTGATACTACGCGAAGTACTATTTTTTTATCTTTTTTTTCCCATCTAAGTACTTGAGTGTTTTCTTTTCCGCCACCAAATCCGAGCCCACTAGCAGTTTTGGCAATTCGTGTAACCATTAGCATTTCTCTGCCTAGTAACGAGTCTGGTATTTCATATAAAAACTCACTATCGTTTTTATGAACCTTAAATAAGCCTTCATCGGTTTTAGTGGTTTTTGTTATAACTTTAGCGTAAGGTTGAATAGCGTTTTTAGTATTCTTTTTAGAAGCTAGACTTTTAGTTGTGGCAGCTTTTTTTTCTGCTGCTTCTTTGGCTGCTTTTTTGGAGGTGCCGCATCCGTAAAATGCTACAATTGCAACAAGGCAAAGGAGTTTTGTAAAATGTTTCAAAATAAGGAGGATTTTAAAGTTACTGCGAAACTAATTATATCTTCACTTTTGAATACTTTTAACTCTTTAAAATTGGCAATATTTTAACTAAAATGAAAACTGCAACATACTGTTTTGTAGTAATTTACTTATTTATAGGGATGCTTAAGTTAATACCTGTTTGAAAATCTGGTGCATTATTAACCAGCAAATCTTGTTTTAGAAATAAGGATAGTTTGTAGTTAGGCTTGCCATAGGTATAAATTAAACTCCAATCTGATAATGCAGTGTATAATTTGGCTATTCCGTTTTGCCAACCGCCATTAATTTCTTGCCATAACCCCGTTAAAGTATAATAACCTGCTTCTTCTTTTTTATTAAATCTAGATTGAATACGGTAATTAATACCAAGTGCATTGTAGTTTTTTTTCTTTGTGTATTTTGTAAATTCTATGTGGCCTTCAAGTGTTGCTAGTAATAAGTTATTACCCAAATCAACAGTATTGCTATTAAAGTTGATAAAGTTTTTACGGAGTAAGCTAGAGCCTACACCAAAATTAAATTCATTTTTATCTTTAAGAATAATTGTTTTTACACCGTTTATAGATATACCATAATCTAAAGCACTATTGAATTTTGATGTATTAATACCAATGTGATGACCAATATTAAAATAGAGTTTGCGAGCTTCATTTTTAAGAAACTTAGGATAATAAAAATGATTAAGTTCAATGCCTCCAACAAAAAAATCATTAGCGTTAAGTTCAAGTGTTCTACCATTTCTGTCTAAATACCTAAAATTTACTTGATTTAAGCCATAAAATCGTCTTCCAAAAGGGTCTTCACCGCCAGCAATATTGGTATGAAACCACTCTATAGTTTCATCGCTTGTAAAAATAGAAAGCGGGTATTTTCCTCTAGAAATACTGTAGGCTCTTATGGTAATACCCAGCTCATGAGCTTCTGCTAGAGCCATGCTGTAACTAATTCTAAATTCTTTAATTACTGCATCAATTACAATATTAGTATAATCAGCAGGTGTGGTTTCTTGATCTGTAAAATTAAAAATACTACCTCTGTTAAACCAAGTAGTATTGCGAAGCTGTTCTCTAACCTCAGGATCTCTTGGAAAATAGGCTTCAACAAAAGGATGAAAGGTGTTGCCGCTGGTATAGTTTGCCGAAATAACAGGAGCTTTATTTGGTGCTATTTTAAAATTTTGATTAATTCTAGAACTAAAAATACCAAAGTGATGTGTAGATAATATACTTGGTCTGTCTATGCCGTTTTTAAATGCTAAACTGTCTAGATTTTGACAAAAACTAGAAAGAGATATAAACATGTAAATAGTAACGAGAGCTTTTCTTAGCATTTGGCAAAGATAGGGTATTTTAAATGTTGTATTGTGTATGTTTTACGAGTTCTAAAGTGGTGTCGTATAGGGGTGTTTTAAATATTTTACTTTTTAACCATGCGTAAAAACTCATTATAAAAATATCTTCTTCTTGATGCGAAACCCAATTAAAAGAATTTTCAACTAGTATTTTGAATGCGGTTGATGTGCTGTTTTCTGGGTTTTTATAATGCTGCTCTACAAGTGCTATATAGGTTATTGCTCTATCTTGTTTTATAGATTTTAAATACTTAAAGTGTCGTCTTTTAAAACTTAAAAATTTAGATTCAACTAAATCAGTATTACCCAAATCAATGTGTAATAGTAGTTCCATTAAATTCTTTTTAATTACCCATTCTATATCTGTTTTTTCTTGATACCAGCTGTCGCTGTGGTGTAATTTGGAGAGAATTTGATGTGCTTTTTTTAATGCATTACTTTGAAAATAAAACATAGCTAAGCTTAAATGAATGTTTAAAACCGACGCAATGTCTACATGTTTAATGTTTACATACGGTTTAAGTGTTTCAATAGCTTCTAATGGTTTATTTGAATAATTTAAGTTTAATGCTAATAATAACTTGTGTTTTAGATTAAAGGTATTGTAATATTTCTTTTTATACTTATGCATTAATTGATACATAAGTTTTAAATAGACTTTTGAAGTTTTAAATTTTTTATTTCTAAATAACGTATTGGCAATATGATATAAAATTTGAATGTGATAGTAAGGTTGTTTTTCTTTGTCTTTATATTTTGATATTGATATGTAGGTGTTTATTAGAAACGATTCTATATTCAAATAATCATTAGAGGTAAATGCAGAAACACTTACAATAGTTACTAATTGATAAAGTGATTTAAATGAAAGCTTGGTTACCTTATCAATATCAAGTTCTTTAAGGGTATGCTCAAGTATCGATTGAAAATTAGTGTGGTGCTCTTGCTTTAACTTTAGTTTAATTTTAGAATACACAATATTAAGTTGGTCTTCTAGAATGTGTTCTTCTTTATTTTTTTTAAACTTATTGATGATGTCATCAAGATTTACCAATGGGTATGCATGTGCAAACTGAATTTGGGTATGATAAATCTCATTAAGAAATGAAAATAAATGATGCTCTAAAGCAATACGTTCGGCTTTTTTTAAGATGTGATATGCTGCTTTATATTGTTTTTGTTGTAGATAGTTACGGGCTGCTAAAATATATCTAATCACTTCCATCTGAAGTGAATTTTCGTCTTCCAAACTAGAATTTGCAGAAAAATTGATGATAGATTGAAACAACCGTTTTCTAAGAGCATGGTAAGCACTACTTTTTTTAGTGTTATATAGTGCAATGCAAACCTGGTTAGAGTTCAAATCTTTGCGTTGTAAAAGGTAAAACAGCTTGATGTTTTTAGTGTGCTTAATTTTGTTTCTTTTCTCTAAATAGGCTACGAATTTTTGTGCTTCTTCCTTTGAAAAAGCTGAAATAAGATTGTTTAAATCATTCATTTAATCGTCATAAAAATGCAATAATTATTAATATATAGTAATAATAAGGATAAATATAAATAAAAAATAGCGTCAGTTTTATATTTAAATAGTATTTGCAGCTTTTAAAAAGTTTCTCAGTTTTGTGCCATAACCATTAAAACAAATATTATGAATTATCAAACAACAGTATCAGTTGATGAAGATTTGAAAAAGAACAAAACAAAAAAAGAAGCTAAAGTTTTTGATCAAAAGCCAACATCAGCATTTATTGGAGCATCATGGTCTGCCCTTCTTATAGGTATTACGTCGTATTGTATAGGTTTATGGAATGCTGATATGTTACTTAATGAGAAAGGATATTATTTTACAATTCTACTTTTCGGTTTATTTTCTGTAATCTCTGTTCAAAAAGCAATACGAGATAAAATGGAGGGAATCCCTGTAACTGATATTTATTACAGTATTAGTTGGTTTACAACTATTACTTCTATAGTGCTTTTAATTATTGGATTGTGGAATGCCGATTTGCTATTGAGTGAAAAGGGGTTTTACGGTATGGCTTTTTTATTAAGCCTTTTTGCTGCAATTGCTGTTCAAAAAAATACCAGAGACGTACAATATATTGATAGAAGTTTAACTGAAGACAAATAAAGTGAAGTGTAATGACATCAAAACAAAAAAAGTAAAGGGTTGTTTTGATGGTTGGTTAATTAACCCAAAACCTCGTAGTTTTTGCTACGAGGTTTTAAAACTTGTGTAATACATAGCTAAAAGCTAAAAACATCTATTAAGTATATAAGCGGTGTTTGTAAGTCTATAACAATCTCAAAAACTTTGAAGTAATAAATAACTATCTTTTTTCTGCATTATACATCTGCGTATCATAACATCTCTCAAATTTTCTACTAGAAATACGTAGAGAAAGTAATTTTTGATATTATTTCACTTCAAATGTAGAAAAATGATAAAACGGCACACCGTCATTAGTTATACCTTCAATTTTTATAGCATAATTACTTTTTATATCACCAGTAAAAAAAGAAATATTTGCTGTTGGTAATTGTGGTGTGAGCATCACTTTAGGTTCCCAGTGTAAAGTGGTTCTTAAATCTTTATAACCATTAAATACTTCAAATTCGTCACTGTAATTAGGAGCATAAAATTCTCTAGCTGTGTAAAAGCCATTAACTGTGAAATTTAAAATACCAGGTTTACGTTTTACGTTGGTACTACTTGTAAACGAGCCTGTTCTAGAGTATATAGCTACTGCACCGTTTGAGGCATTAGGTATAAATGCCGCTTTTGGTCCATCTAAAATATCTATAAAATCAACATCTTCTCCTGTTAGGAATAAAATATCAATAATGTCTACAACTTGACCGTCTACAAGTATTACGGGGGCGCCTTGATTTCGTATAGATATAGTTTCGTTTATTGCACGTACACCAGGCATTTGGTTAATTAAATCTATAATATTATAAACACGTTGGTCTTCCAATTCTGCCATATCTAATCTATAAGTAGGGTTGTTGTAAAATGGTGTTCTTTTTTTTAACTCTTCTGTTCTCGCTTCTTCTTTAGTTCTACTCTCTGCTACAATTACAATTTCATCCAACACAGTACCTTCCTTTGAAAATTCCGATGTTACTTTAAGTCGTTGTTCTGTTTTTTTAATATAATTTTTAAGTCTTATGGAATCTATAGTTGCATTTTCAATTAATTTTTTAGTGTTAATCTCTGGGCTATCTTTTAATTGATTGTCTAAATGTATATCTACAAACCTATTCGTCTTGTCCTTGTCTGACTGAAAATCTTTAACACGAGCTTCTAAAATTGTATGTATGGTATCATTAAAAATATAAGGGCCGTAACTAAATTTACCTTTAGTGTTTGATTGTTGAGATTCTTGATGAATATTATCGCTCATAAAACTTAATCTTGTCGCAGCAGAAATTTGTTGTTTTAATCCTTTTAAATCTGTAGTGTGTCCTGAAATATATATGCCTTTTTCAGCATTAAAATCTAATTGTTTTTGGGGCTTATCGTATAGCAATTTTTCCCATGTAAACCGTCTCCAACCATGAGTTAGCATTACTAAATCTAGTAAAAAACGCCGTCTTGGATCGTTTTCTTTTTGAAAATAATACCCTGGGTTTTCTATGTGTCCTCGTAAATCAGAATTAAGTAGCAGATAAGTTTTTATATTTTCTGTATTGGTATTTTGCGCTATGGCGTCAACATCGGTAATCGCGAACAATAGATTACCAAAAACTGGACGCTTTGTTTTATCTTTTATAGCAATGCTTAGAGAAACCTTATCTCTTGTGGTTGGCTGCGTTTTATTGAGTACTACATCTATTGATACATTATTTTCTGAGTTTTCTGTAAAAACAAGGCGTTCGCAAATAGGTTTACCTTCATTATCAAACAGCGTAAAATTTGTAATACCATCTGTAAGAAACTTTGTGTCAATTTTAATTTTATAAGACGTTGTATCTATAGTTTGAAGATGTTCATAAACAAGTTTACCCCTTTGGTGTGCTATTAGCAGCGTGTTTTTTAAACTTTTAGATCTGCTAGAAGCAACTTTAACATGAATTTGGTTGCCATGATTTGCAACCTCTAGATTGTAACCTTCAGGAAGTACTTTAGGAAAAGGGTACTTAACGTCTTTGTTATTTATTTTAATACTGGCGTAATAATTCTCGTTATGTTTAGGGACAAAATTAATTATGCCTAATCCAAATTTATAGGTCTCAAATGTTGTGACTATTTCGTTTTTAGAGTTCTTAATAACCCCTTTAATTTTAGAATCTTTAAATGTTCCTTTAACTTTAATAGCTGTTTTTGATGGTATGTTGTTTACTAAATAGCCACTTTCTGGATAGAAGCCAATATCAGGAATCTTATTTATTATAGCATCAGTATTAGCGTTTGTATTTGTTGAGATTTCACGTATTGCAACAGTGCTATTAGGTGTAACATTTACTACTGGTATTTCTTTACTAAAAAAATAATCAGGACTATCGTTACGCATGTAATTAGTATATGCTCTTAGGGTATACGTTCCAGGTTGCCAATTGTTTCTAATCTTAAAATCACCTGCGGTATTAATGTCGGTAACTAATAGTTGTTTTTTATCTACAATACTGTCTTTTGCATTTATCAACTCTACATATACAACGTTACTAGTTAAAGATGATTTATGTGTTATACCATTTAACAAGTATGCGCTAAGCCAAATATTATCACCAATAGCATAGTAGGGTTTGTCTGTTTGTATGTATATTTTTTCTGGACCGTTTTGGTTATAGTTTGATAGTTTTTCTATAACAAGTTCTCTAAAATTATTGTAGTATGAAAAGGAAAAGAGTAGAAGGATTAAAATAGAGAATGATATTTTTTTTATCATGGCAACTAGTAAGTAAAGGTTAGTGTAAAATTAGCATCAATAATTAAACCATTTAAATAAATTTTACTTCAAAATAAAAAAGATTTTAAAGATTTAATTGTAGTTATAATTTTGACTAAAATAAATGGTATTGGTTTAATTATTATAAGATTGGTGGTCTTATGTGTTGATTTTAGTAAAAAAAAGTTAAACATTTCTAAATATGTGTAAGGAATTTGAAAATTTATCGTCTATTTGTATGAGTTAGTTTAAGTTTAGTTTAGTTAAGACAAAAAGCCGATGTTTCTTTCATGAACATCGGCTTTCTTCTTTTATGTTTTTTTTGAATTTAAAAGGTTGTTACAAACAACCCCTCTTCAGTCTTTTCAACTTTTGCTAAACTATTTTTAGTCAACTCTTTTATAGACTTATCCCATTTTTTATTAGATAAACCAGATTGTGATTTTAAATCTACTAATTCAAGCTTTTCAGCTTTATTCAAAATTTCTAAAATAGCTTTAGCATCATCACTTATAGCTAAGGGTTTTTTCTCAGGTTTCATTTGTGGAAAAAATAATACCTCTTGTATAGATTGATTGTTGGTTAAAAACATGATAAGCCTGTCCATACCAATACCCATTCCAGATGTTGGTGGCATGCCATATTCTAAAGCGCGTAAAAAATCGTAATCTATAGTTGCGGTGGCTTCATCGTCACCTTTTTTAGCCAGCTCTAGTTGATGCTCAAAACGCTCACGTTGGTCTATCGGGTCGTTTAATTCACTGTAGGCATTTGCAATTTCTTTTCCACAAACCATAAGCTCAAAACGTTCTGTTAATTCAGGATTTTCGCGGTGTTCCTTACAAAGCGGACTCATCTCTTTAGGGTAGTCTGTAATAAATGTAGGCTGTATGTAATTGCCCTCGCATTTTTCTCCAAAAATCTCATCAACAAGTTTGCCTTTTCCCATGGTATTATCTACTTCAATACCTAATTTTTTTGCAGCTTCACGAATTTCAGATTCTGATTTTCCTGTAATATCAAAACCAGTAAAATGTTTTATAGAATCTGCCATGGTAACTCTGGCATATGGCGATTTAAAGTCTATTTCGTAATCACCAAAAGATGCTTTTGTTGTGCCGTTTACAGCTATAGCGCAATGCTCTAATAGTTTTTCGCAAAAATCCATCATCCAGTTGTAGTCTTTGTAGGCTACATAAATTTCCATGGCAGTAAATTCTGGATTGTGGGTACGGTCCATACCTTCGTTTCTAAAGTTTTTAGAAAACTCATACACACCATCAAACCCGCCAACAATTAAACGTTTAAGGTAAAGCTCATTGGCTATTCGCATGTATAAAGGAATGTCTAAAGAGTTATGATGCGTAATAAAAGGTCGTGCAGCAGCACCACCAGCTATAGGTTGTAAAACAGGCGTTTCTACTTCAAAATAACCGGCATCATTAAAAAATGACCGCATCGCATTAAATAGTTTTGTACGTTTTACAAACACCTCTTTAACATGCGGGTTTACTACCAAATCAGCATAACGTTGCCTGTAGCGTTGTTCAGGGTCCGTAAAGGCATCATGCACATTTCCATCAGCATCTACACGAGGTTGTGGTAGAGGTTTTAAAGCCTTACTTAAAAGTGTAAAATCTTTAACCATTACCGTTTTTTCACCAACTTTAGTTTTAAAAAGTTCACCTTCAATACCAATAAAATCTCCTATATCTAAAAGCTTTTTATACACATCATTGTATTTGCTTTTATCGTTACCTGTACATATTTCATCACGGTTAAAATATACTTGAATGCGGCCTTCACTATCTTGTAATTCAGCAAAACTAGCGTTTCCTTGAATACGGCGCGACATTAATCTACCAGCAATAATCACATGTTTGCCTTCTTCAAAATCAGTTTTTATGTTATTAGACGTTTGCTTAACAGGAAATAAATCTGCAGGATAGGGGTTAATGCCTAAGTCTCTTAATTTTGCGAGTTTGTCGCGTCTTACCAATTCTTGTTCTGAAAGCTGCATGCTACTTTTATTTTTGAGGTGCAAAATTACATTATTTAACCTAAGAATAAAACAAAGACCTCTAAGGATTATTAATAATCTTTAGAGGCTCGTAACTAATTTAATATTTTAGTTTAGTTTGCTGCTACAATTGTACCTTTAATTTTGAGGTTTTTTTAACCGCTTTGGTATTAGAATTAGGATAATAGTTTTAGAGAAACTACCAAATCTTTTGGAGTCCTAATTACAGCTATTATAAAATATAGCATATTGTAACAAAAGCAGGGGTGTAACGTCAAATATGTAATTAACTATATGTACTGAATTTATTTTCAGTAGCATTAAAAAAATAATTATGAGTATTTGGAGAGTTATACTTTCTATCATTTGTCCGCCATTAGCTGTAATTGGTAAAGGCTGTGGTTCTATTATTATTGTGTTTTTATTATGGCTTTGTGGCTGGGTTCCAGGGGTTATTGCAGCCTTAGTTATATTGAATAATCCGAAGAGTTAAAATGCAAAATTGTCGTAATTTTACAGACTATGAACAAAATAATCGAGCTGCAAGATTTAGGATTAAAAGATTATAAGGATACTTGGGACTACCAAGAAAA
>CALDUF010000125.1 GCA_937923515.1 uncultured Flavobacteriaceae bacterium | reverse complement strand
CGAACCCCTCCAAAAAAATAAATCATTTAAAGTTTAAACTAAAGCATAAATAATGTGATAGCTTTTTATACACTCTTTAAAAAGTCCCGCACGAACATAGCAATAGAAAACAAAAAGCTATCTAAATAAAATAGTGCTAACCTTTGCTTAGACCTGACAGGTTTTAAAAACCTGTCAGGTCTTTTATATAGCAAAATGACTTTAAAATATACTACATACCACTTCTTTTAATTTTATGCTGTTACCATGTTTTAACTTATAGCTAGAAATTGGTGTATTATTTGACTTTGTAAAAAATTTCAGCTAAATTCGTTTAACAACCGATAAATTTCATTGAAACGGAAACTTATCTATGCGTTGCCAGTAATACTGAAAAAATATGATGAACATTCAAAAGACATTTTATAAAGTTGCCGATTTTGCTAATTGGCTAAAAAATGGACAACTTAAACTATCACCTGAATTTCAAAGACGTTCTGTTTGGAAACCAGGAGCAAAAAGTTACCTTATAGATACGATTATAAAAGGAATGCCAATTCCGATAATTTTTTTAAGAGATAAAAGGATTGATGTAGAACAGTTCGAACCTATTAGAGAGGTAGTAGATGGACAGCAAAGACTAAGAACAGTATTAAGTTTTGTCTGCCCAGAATATTTAACTGATTACAATCCCGAAAGAGATGATTTTACAGTCTCAAAAAACCACAATAAAAATATTGCGGAAAAAAAATTCAATGAACTAGATGATGAAACTCGATACAAAATATTGAATTATGAATTTGACACACATATTCTCCCTTCTAAAATTGATGATAGAGAGATAATTCAAATTTTTCGTAGAATGAATTCTACCAGCTTTTCAGTAAACAAACAGGAACTTCGTAATTCTAATTATTTTGGACCTTTTAAAACATCTGTTTATAAACTTGCAACAGAGCAATTACATAGATGGAGAAATTGGGGAGTATTTACAGAAGATAACATTAGCAGAATGGCAGAAGTTGAATTAACAACTGAATGCGTAGAATTGATGATTGAAAAAGAAGTGACTGGAAAAAGTCCTGTTAGACTTGATAAATTATACAGCACATATGACGAAGAATTTGCATTTAAAGATGAAATAGAAAGTAGGTTTCAGTATATTTTCGATTACATAGATGACATTTTTGGAAATGAACCATCTGAATGTACATTCTTAAAGAAATCTTTGTTTTATACATTTTACGCATTTTTATACTCGAGTTTATTTGAATTTAAAGATTTACTTATAGAAAAGAATCCAAATAATTTAACTGTTGTACAAATCGGAAAATTAAAAACCGTAAACGACAGACTAAGACAAAGAAATGCTCCTCAAGAGGTTTTAGAAGCTACTGATAGACGTACAACGAATCCAAAAGAAAGAAAAATATTGTTTGACTATTTGAAAGCACAGATTATCGATGCCTAAGCACACAGTAAGACTTCACGAAAAATTTGAGCAACGTACTAGTTCTATTGAAAGAACTAGAAAAAAAATGGAGCTACTTCTAAGTCAAAATAATATTGACATAAAAGACATTGAGCATCTTTATGCTGGACTTTATATGGAGCTTTTCACAGAATTTGAGAGTTTACTTGAAGAATTATTTTTCGGTCTTTATAATGGCACATATACTTCTCCGAATATTAATATAGTACGAAAATCTAAAATCACACCAGTTTCAGAAATTCAACCAGTTGTTTATGGCGGAAAAGCATATGTTAACTGGTTACCTTATAAAGAACATACTTTAAAAAGAGCCAAATTATTCTTTGATTCAGGAGAACCGTTTCAACAATTATCTCCTCTACAAAAAAATAAAATTTCTGAATATCATATTATTAGAAATGCAATTGCACATAAGAGTCCGAATAGCTTAAATCATTTTAATAATATTATATCTCAACTAGCTCTTTTACCTCGTGAAAAGACACCTACAGGTTATTTAAGAAGTAAACCTCAAGGTAGTGGACAAACTCAGTTTGAAATTGCAATAGTTGAATTAAAGCTAATGACACAGACACTTTGCGCGTAAAGTAATACTGGCAACAATGTATATAAAAAATAGCGCAAGTCTTTGCTAAAACTTAGGTTTGGGCATTTTTGGAAAGTCGCCAAATTTTTAAATTTGACGATTTCTAATAAAAAAGATAAATAGTAAAATTTAAAAATCTGGCTTGTGCTTAATCCGAAATATAATCGCTAATTTACAAGCTAAGAGCCATATACAAGACCAGTTAAACCAACCCCTTCAAAAAAAAACAAATCACTTTAGTTTACAAAACAACGTTGGCAAACATGTGCGTTAGGGATTGAACGGCATGTTTGAAATCCCCGACGCAGGAGGGATTGAGTAGTGAAAGCCCGACCACGCCCTAAGCGTGGTAACGCCAAAATAAAAAAACTTAAATCTTACAGTTTATACTCTGAAAGCGCTTTTGGAAATGCTTCTGGATTTTCGGCTAGGTGGTAACGTGGGTCGTCGATATCTTCTACTACTACTTCTCTAAATTTAGGGTTAGATTTGTACAGGAGCACTTTACAGTCTTCACTTAAATGTTTTAGCGTAATGGTTTTTCCGGCGGCTTCGTATTTTTCTACCAGATTAAAAATAGCTTCTAATGCTGAGTGGTCGCTTACACGAGATTCTACAAAGTCTATTTCTACATGTTCTGGATCGTTTTTTACATCAAACTTATCGTTAAATGCTTTTATGGAACCAAAAAATAGCGGCCCCCAAATTTCGTAAACCTTTGTACCGTCTTCCCGCATACGCTTTCTAGCACGAATACGTTTGGCGTTTTCCCAAGAGAATACGAGTGCGCTAATTATTACTCCTGCAATTACGGCTACTGCTAAATCTTTCCAAACGGTGATTAGTGAGACTGCTATGAGTACAATGGCATCGGTTATTGGTATTTTGCGTAATATTCTAAAACTACTCCATGCAAATGTGCCGATAACTACCATAAACATAACGCCTACTAATGCTGCAATGGGTACTTGCTCTATTAACCCTGAGGCAAATAGAATGAAAATAAGTAGTGCTACGGCTGCTACGATGCCTGAGAGCCTACCTCTACCGCCACCTTTTATATTGATTAACGATTGCCCAATCATGGCGCAACCGCCCATGCCTCCAAAAAATCCTGTAATAATGTTGGCGCCACCTTGTGCCATACATTCTCTGTTGGCGTTTCCTCTGGTTTCGGTAATTTCGTCTACTAAATTTAGTGTCATTAGTGATTCTATAAGTCCGATTGCTGCTAAAATCACAGCGTAAGGTCCAATAAACCATAGGGTTTTTAAGGTGAATGGTACTTTACTAAATATATCGGTTTGAAATTGCGGTAAACCGCCTTCTAAACCTTTGCCTCCACCATCGCGAATAAAGCTACCAACGGTTGCTACATCTAAGTTTCCAAAAATAACAATACCTGATACTACTAAAATAGCGATTAAGGCTTCGGGCAACTTTTTAGTGAGTTTTGGCAAACCAAACATAATAGCCATGGTTAAGGCTACTAGGCCTAACATAATCCACATTTGCGACCCGGTAAACCAATTGCCACTGGCGTCTTTAAATAAATTTAATTGCGATAAGAAAATAACGATGGCTAAACCGTTAACAAACCCCATCATTACAGGGTGAGGAATAAGGCGTACAAACTTACCAAGCTTAAACACACCTGCTAGTATTTGTATGATACCCATTAAAATTACTGTAGCAAAAAGGTAGTATAAGCCTAACTGTTCTGAGGCTTCACCCATAGCATTCCCTTCTGCCACTAAGCTTACCATAACTACAGCTAGTGCACCTGTTGCGCCACTGATCATACCTGGTCGTCCTCCAAAAACCGAGGTAATTAAACCAATCATAAATGCTGCATACAACCCAACTAATGGGTCTACTCCTGCTACAAATGCAAACGCTACTGCCTCTGGCACTAAAGCCAATGCAACAGTTAATCCACTTAAAATATCGTTTTTAGCGTTTTTAGCGCGTTTTTTAAAAAATGCAGTCATGGTTTGTATTTTGAAGGTGCAAATTTACAGTTTAAAACCGCCTAAGCAAGAATAGAGCCAACAAATTGCAAACCAAGTGATAATAAAACCTAATGATGCGAATACTCGTGTAAATTTTCTAACCACTCCATAGCCTCTGGCTTCGTTCTAAATAGTTTAATATTCCAATTGTTGGTTTCGTTAATTTTAATAAGAGTTTCTGTAGACATTACCGCAGCATCTGTACCCACAATAACAGCCATAGCATATATTTCTTTTAAATTTGCGATTACTTTTTGGGCTTCGAAGGTATAGGAATAAGAATTTTTCTTATTTATCAATAATGAAAAGGGAGCTTTTAAATAACTCAACAGAAAATCGTGGTAAACGTCTACCATAAGTTCATCCATTATAACGCCTTCGTCTATAATAACTTCAGCTAAATCATCTTCAAGAATAATAATCCTACCAAACGACAGGTTATAACTTTTCATATCAACAGTTTATTTTGAGAGAATTAAACTTGAGTAGTATAGCAATACACCTAAATTACTACTTTTTTTTTAAACTGATTGCAATTTGAAATTATCGTAGCTTTAGCATTTATAATAAACTATGAGAAAAATTGTTTTTGTATTTGTATTAATTTTATGCTGTGAGACTTCGCAAAATACTTCTAAACTTAATTTTAAAACACCATTTGAAACATCCAACGGTTTAGAAACTGCTACTTACAAGGAAACCATTAATTTTTATTATAAATTGGCTGATGCTTATCCTGAAATAGCAATAGATACTATTGGCGCAACCGATGCTGGCGTACCGCTACATTTGGTAACGCTAAACCCTGATGCTGAATTTAATTTTGAAACACTTAGAAACAACAAACGCATTTTATTAATTAACAATGGCATTCACCCAGGAGAATCTGATGGTATAGATGCCACCATGTTACTATTTAGAGACCTTGTACAAAGTGAAATAGAGATGCCCAAAAATGTAGTGGTTGCAACCATTCCTATTTATAATGTTGGCGGCAGTTTGAATAGAAATTCTACAACACGTACCAATCAAAATGGTCCTAAAGCTTATGGTTTTAGAGGTAACGCACGCAACTATGATTTAAACCGAGATTTTATAAAGTGTGATACTAAAAACGCCCAAACCTTCACGCAAATTTTTCATACTTTAAAACCTGATGTGTTTATTGATAACCATGTTAGCAACGGCGCCAACTATCAATACACATTAACACATTTATTTACGCAGCACAACAAATTAGGTGATAAACTAGGTGATTATCTACATACTGAAATGATGCCAGAACTAGAGCAAAAACTTAAAGAAAAAGATTGGGATATTACACCTTACGTTAATGTGTTTAATAGCAAACCTGAAGAGGGGTTTTCGCAGTTTATGGATTATCCAAGATATTCCACTGGCTATACAACACTTTTTAACACACTAGGCATGATGGTTGAAACACACATGCTAAAACCGTATAAAAAACGTGTTGAAGGTACTTATGAATTGATGAAAAGTATGATTGAAATTGTTGACACAGATGCTAAAACTATTAAAACCTTACGAAAACACATGCATACATCTACTCGTAATAACCAACACTACACTTTAGACTGGGAACTGGATACAACCCAGATGTCTAAACTAAACTTTAAAGGTTATGAGGCTGATATTATAAAAAGCAAAATAACGGGATTTAACCGTTTAAAATACAATACATCGCAACCTTTTACTAAAACAATACCTTACCAAAACTATTTTAAACCAAAATTAAAAGTTGAAATACCACAGGCTTATATTATACCACAAGGTTGGCACAACATTATTACCTTATTGAAGTTGAATAACATTGAGATGACGGCTTTTAAAAACGATACTATTTTAGATGTAGAAACGTATCATATTAAAAATTATAAAACACGAGAAACACCTTACGAAGGGCATTATCAACATTATGATACCAAAGTTGAAACATCTGCAAAACAAATGTTGTTTTACAAAGGCGATTACCATATTAAAACCAACCAATATGGGTTTAGGTATGTAATGGCAACCTTAGAGCCACAAGCACCAGATTCTTTTTTTAACTGGAACTTTTTTGATACTATTTTGCAACAAAAGGAGGGATTTTCACCTTATGTTTGGGAAGACCAAGCTTTAGAACTTTTAAATACTAACCCAAAACTGAAATCAGCATTTGAAGCTCGTAAAAAAGACAACCCTATATTTAGCAACGATTGGTATGCGCAATTAGATTGGTTACACAAACAGAGTGAAAATTATGAAAGCGCCCATTTGCAATATCCTGTGTATAGAATAATGTTTAATTGATAAGAATTTTAATATTGGCATAAGAGTTTTTCATGGCTTTCTTAATTTTCTTTTTGCCTAACCATTTTACTTTAGTAATGCCTTCTTTTTCCTGCGGAAATAATTTACCATCAAAAGAGGTTTGCATTTCAAACCAATAGGTTATTTTTATTCGGTAGCGTCCTCTGCGTTTAAAAATATGATACGTGGTTTCTAGAGGTTTTATAATTTTTAATCCCTTTACCCCTGTTTCTTCTTCAACCTCTCGTATGGCAGTTTGCTCTATGCTTTCATTTTTTTCAATTTTCCCTTTGGGTAAATCCCATTTTCCATTTCTAAAAATAAAAAGTACTTTACCTTTATCGTTGTAAACTTTTCCGCCTCCAGCAATAACATTTGGTGCTTTTTTTAAAAATTTTTTGAGTAATTTTTTTTCGTTTTTATGAACTAAACACGCCTCTTTTGTAGCACTGTTATTTAGTTTGCGTATTACACGCCTTAAAATAACAGGCTTCAATTTATAATTTTTAATGCCTTTTTCTTCTTTAGGCTCGGTGGTTAAAATTATAGGCTTATCACCAACAAAAATTTTATGCATAGGGGTATTTTTAAGCTAGTTCTGTTTGGTAAAAATATCACTTTTAAAACAAACTAACCATTGTTGAAAAAAATTATTTATTCCTTAAAAAGGAAGTAAATTATCCTAAATATATGTTTAATTTTGTGTTATGATTTTTAATAAAGACACCGCAAAAAAAACAGCCGAAGTGTTGTTGCAAGTTA
>CALDUF010000124.1 GCA_937923515.1 uncultured Flavobacteriaceae bacterium | reverse complement strand
ATACGTTCTGTGGGCAAGGTGCAGATCCATTTGGGCCTGGAACACAAAGTTTTGAGTGGGATAAAGCTAGCGATCCTGTACAGGCGGCAAAAGATAAGGCAGATGCTGCTTTTGAGTTTATTACAAAAATGGGCTTTGATTATTTTTGTTTTCATGATTACGATTTGGTTGCAGAGGGTGCTACTTTAGCAGAGTCTGAGGCACGTTTAGATGCTATAACAGACTATATTAAAGAAAAGCAGGCTGCATCAAATACCAAATTATTATGGGGTACGGCTAACTGTTTCTCTAACCCAAGATACATGAATGGGGCGTCCACAAACCCAGATTTTAATGTATTAGCCAGAGCTGGTGCACAGGTAAAATTAGCTATAGATGCCACAATTAAATTAGATGGTGAGAATTACGTATTCTGGGGTGGACGTGAAGGTTACATGTCTTTATTAAATACAGATATGGGGCGTGAGTTAGACCACATGGCGCAATTATTAACCATGGCTAGAGATTATGCAAGAGGCCAAGGGTTTAAAGGTACATTCTTTATAGAGCCAAAACCTATGGAGCCTATGAAGCACCAGTACGATTTTGATGCTGCAACAGCTATTGGTTTCCTTAAAAACTATGGTTTAGATAAAGATTTTAAAATGAATATTGAGGTAAATCATGCCACTTTAGCACAACACACGTTTCAGCATGAATTAGAAGTGTCTGCAAAAGCAGGTATGTTAGGAAGTATAGATGCCAACCGTGGCGATTACCAAAATGGTTGGGATACAGATCAGTTCCCTAATAACATTCAAGAAACTACCGAAGCCATGTTGGTATTCTTAAAAGCAGGCGGTCTACAAGGTGGTGGTGTTAATTTTGATGCAAAAATTAGAAGAAACTCTACAGATTTAGAAGATATCTTTTTAGCACATATTGGTGGTGCAGATACCTTCGCAAGAGCACTACTAACTGCTGATAAAATTATCTCATCTTCAGCGTATGATAAATTAAGAGAAGAACGTTACGCATCTTTCGATTCTGGTAACGGTAAAGCTTTTGAAACGGGTAAATTAAATTTCAACGATTTATACAACATCGCTAAAGACAATGGAGAATTAGCATTAAAAAGCGGTAAACAAGAGTTGTTTGAAAACATAATTAACCAATACATTTAAGAGTATAGAATATTATTGTGTACATTTAGCACTTTAATTTAAAAACCTAATACTATTCTATATGGAGGCATCACACTCAAAATACCTATTAAAACTAACTTTAGTTGCAACTTTAGGCGGACTTTTATTTGGTTACGACACTGGCGTAATCTCAGGAACCGTTGGTTCATTAGATGAATTTTTTGTTGTACCAAAACAACTAACTGAAAATGCAGCAAATGCATTTAAAGGATTTTTAGTAGCAAGTGCCTTAATAGGCTGTATCATTGGTGGTGCGTTTGGAGGTTTAGTAAGTCAGAAATTAGGTAGAAAAAAGGGCTTAATTTTAGCAGCTATTTTATTTTTAATATCTGCTTTAGGATCTGCAATGCCAGAAATGTTAATTACAACAATTGGTGAAGGCGATCATACACTCTCTACAGTATTTATTGTCTATAGAATTATTGGAGGTATTGGTGTTGGTTTAGCGTCAATGCTATCGCCATTATATATCGCCGAAATTGCACCAGCCGATAAACGAGGTAAACTTGTATCATATAACCAGTTAGCTATTGTTGGTGGTTTTATGGTAGTGTATTTTGTTAACTACTTTATTTCTAAAAGTGGTGGTTCAGACGAATGGTTAAATGCTATAGGATGGCGATGGATGTTTGCATCAGAGATTATTCCTGCAGGATTGTTTCTAATACTGTTATTTACAGTGCCAGATACACCACGTTCTTTAATGTTAAAGGAAAAACCAGAAGAAGCTCTAGAAGTACTAGAAAAAGTTAATGGTAAATCTCGAGCAGCCGAAATACTAGAAGAAATTAAAGCATCTATGAATGCCAAATCAACTTCAGATAGTTTGTTGTCTTTTGGTTGGTTAGTAATTATTATTGGTATTTTATTATCTATATTCCAACAATTTGTAGGTATAAATGTTGTGCTGTATTATGCGCCAGAGATTTTTAAAACAATCTCATCAGGAACTGATAGTGCATTGTTAATGACTATTATTGTTGGTATTGTAAACTTCTTATTTACAATTATTGCTGTTAAAACAGTAGATAAATACGGAAGAAAACCATTAATGGTTATTGGTGCTATAGGAATGGCAGTAGCTATGTTTTCTCTAGGTTTTGTGTTTTATGCAGACGGTTCTGGTTACGCTGCTTTATTTGCAATGATGCTGTACGTAGCAAGTTTTGCAATGAGTTGGGGGCCTGTAACTTGGGTATTGCTTTCAGAAATTTTCCCAAATAAAATTAGAGGTAAAGCTTTAGCTATAGCTGTTGCGGCACAATGGATTTCAAACTACTTAGTGTCTTTAACTTTCCCAATGATGAATGATAATTCATATTTAACAGAGCAGTTTAATCACGGTTTTGCATATTGGGTTTACGGTATTATGAGTGTATTAGCAACGTTATTTGTTCTTAAATACGTTCCAGAAACTAAAGGTAAAACTTTAGAGGAATTAGAAGATATTTGGAAAAAATAGTTGCCTTCAAAATAATATTACAAAAAGGGATGCATTTAATCAAATGTATCCCTTTTTTATTAAAGTGCGTTTTTAATTAGTCCTAACATTTTATTAGCTTTTGCAGGTTCGCACCAACGCAGTACAATCACTAATTTTTCCTTTGGTTCTACAATAATATAGTTGCCACCAAAACCAGCAGCATAGTATCCGTTAGCGCTAAGATTACTCATTCTATTATCTTTTCCCTCTGTATTAAGCCACCACATATAACCATATGATGGGTTTGGTATTGAAGGTTTTGTGGCTTCTCTAATCCACGCATTACTTATCAATTGCTTGTCTTTCCATTTGCCTTCATTCATAAATAAGAGTCCAAATCGGGCCTGATCTTCGGTGCTAATAAATAAACCACCACCAGAATGTCCGCCGCCGCTAACAGATTGCATTTTTATGCCATCTACATTAGTCCATGAATTTTCGTAACCGTACCATCTCCAGGTTGTAGAGGCATCAATAGGATCCATTATATGTTTTTTAAGCACCTTAGGTAGCGGTGTTCGCCATATTTGTAATAGAGAATAGGCAAGTAGGTTTACCCTAACATCATTATATTCCATTACTCTTCCAGGCTCTGGAAGTTCAGCTTTTTGCCACTCATAAACAGTACCTTCGTTAGGTGGTCTATCGTGCCAATCGTAACTACCCCAAAGCTGTCCAGACCATGAAGATGATTGATTCAATAAATGTTTCCAAGTAATTTTTTTGTTATGGCTGCCATCAAAATGATGACTCCAAACGTAATCACCTACTTTATCATTAACGGTTTTAATTAGCTTATTATCTATAGCCAAACCTGCAATAGTAGACAGGTAGCTTTTAGTAACGCTAAAGGTCATATCCACTCGTTTTGTGTCGCCCCAAGTTGCAATACAATAGCCGTTTTTTAATAGCATTCCAGCAGGTTTACCTCTGTGTTTTGTTGGTCCTAATATTTTATGATAAGGTTCGCGAGCAAAGCCTTTTAATACTGCTAGACGTAAATCTTTTGGGCCGCTATATTCATTTGCAATAATAGAATCTATTGCAGTATTTAGTTTGCTTTTATTGATATTAAAGTCTTCTGGAGAACGTTTTTTCCAAGTAATTTTGTTTGGAAAGTAAATATCTTCTTGTGCACTTGCATGTAGCTGAAAAAGCACAATGAGCACTAGGGTAAAGTATTTCATATTAATATATTTATAGGAGAAAGATACTTAATATCAAAACGTATCTCAACTTTTTAAAGTTCATAATATGCACTTTGCTTAAAAAGCACTGCAAAAATAAAGTATAACCTTGCGATAACTTTTAAATTTTTATACACTATAAAATAGTAATTCATAAATAATAGTATTTAATTAAAAATGGGTGATTTAAAAGAGATTGGGTTTAGAGTGTATCAAAGTTTATAAGCTGTTTCAAGAATTTTTTTATTAGTACTTTTACATTTCTAAAAATCTGCCAAATTGATTGCAGCACATTCTATAGATCAAGTTTTTGAAACCGCTCGTGTTGAGGAGGTTATAGGCGATTTTGTGCAATTAAAAAAGTCAGGAAGTAACTATAAAGGCTTAAGTCCGTTTAGTGATGAACGTACACCTAGTTTCATGGTGTCACCAGTTAAGCAAATTTGGAAAGATTTTAGTACTGGCAAAGGTGGCAATGTTGTGGCTTTTTTAATGGAGCACGAACATTTTACGTATCCAGAAGCCATTAAATATCTTGCCAAAAAATACAATATTGAGATAGAGGAAACAGAGCAATCAAACGAACAAAAAGAAGCTGCTAATGAGCGCGAAAGTTTGTATTTGGTAAGCGAGTTTGCTAACTCTTATTTTCAAAACATATTACATAAAACCGACCAAGGTAAATCTATTGGTTTAAGTTATTTTAAAGAACGTGGTTTTACCGATGCTACCATAAAAACTTTTGATTTAGGGTACTCCTTAAACGAGTGGCAAGCCTTTACTGATGAGGCATTAAAAAAAGGCTATAAATTAGAGTTTTTAGAAAAAACGGGGCTTACCATTGTTAAGGAAGAAAAACGGTTCGATCGTTTTAAGGGGCGCGTTATGTTCCCAATAAAGAGTATGAGTGGCCGTATTTTAGGATTTGGAGGGCGTATACTAATTACCGACAAAAAAGCTGCTAAATACTTAAACTCTCCAGAGAGCGATATCTACCATAAAAGTAAAGTGCTTTATGGCATATACAATGCCAAACAAAGCATTGCAAAAGAAGATAATTGTTATTTGGTAGAAGGTTATACCGATGTGATTCAATTTCATCAAACAGGAATTAAAAATGTGGTATCCTCATCAGGAACTGCACTAACCTCAGAGCAAATTAGATTAATAAATCGCCTTACCAAAAATATTACGGTGTTATTTGATGGTGATGCAGCTGGTATGCGCGCATCGCTTCGTGGTATTGATTTAATTTTAGAGCAGGGCATGAATGTAAAAGTATGTACATTTCCTGATGGTGAGGATCCTGATAGTTTTGCAAAAAAAAATACACTTGAAGAGTTAAACGCATATCTTGAAGCACATGCAAAGGATTTTATTCAATTTAAAGCCTCAATTTTGTATGAAGATTCTAAGAATGATCCTATTAGAAAGGCAGAAACTATTAGAGATATTGTGAATAGTATTGCTAAAATTCCTGATACGATAAAAAAGGAAATATACATTCAAGAATGTGCTCGCATTATGGATATAAGCGAAGCGGTATTATTTAGTACACTGGCTCAAATAAATCAAAAAGGACTTAAGGAAGACTCTAAAAAAAATAAACAACAGCAACAGCGTTTTGAAGTTATAAAACATGAGCAACCGGTTAAAAAAGTTGATGTACAATACCTTTTAGAACGTAAAATAATTGAAGTGCTTTTGCTCTACGGCAACAAAACTGAAGATTTTGAAGATTTAGTACTAAAGGAAACAGAAGAAGGAAAATTGCTTTTAGAACCCGTAATTCAACAAGCTAAGGTTTTTGAGAAAATTTATTTGGACTTACAAGAAGATGAAATGGAATTTTCAAACCCTCAGTTTAAAGATTTGTACTATACCATTATTGATAAACTTAACCAAACAACAGATTTTGAGTTACGAACTTTTATTAATACTGTTGACGTAAATACGGCAAACGAAATTACAAACATTTTAATGGAAGACGAGCGTTACAGTTTGAGCGATTGGCATCGTAAAAATATTTTCCCAAAAGAAAAAAACCATACCATAGCGCAATTAGTAGGAGAAACTATTTTGAGTTTGCGCTGTTTTTTAATAGAACAAAAAGTTAAGGATTTTCAGCAAAAAACAATCGAGCACAAATCTGAAGTAAACAAATCTGTGCTCGAAGAAGTTAAAGAATATTCTAATCTAAAAATGTTGTTATCTAGAAAACTTAATCGGGTGTTATAAGTCTAAAAACTTAGCCTGATTAACGAGATCAACCATATTGTCCACTTTTAGCTTTTTCATTAAGCGCGCTTTATACGTACTTACAGTTTTTTCGTTAATGTCTAGTTCTTTAGAAACCTCCTTGTTTTTCTTACCAATAGCTAAAAGTTTTAAAACTTCAGTTTCTCTGGTAGATAGTTTTTTAAAGAACGTGCCATTTTTGTTTACTCTACTGCCAAAAGCTAATTCTTGGGTTAGCTCGTTACTTAAATGAATACCACCATTGTGTACTTTAGTAACTGCTTCGTTTACAGTAATTACGTTTTCATTTTTAGAAATGTAGCCTGCTGCTCCAGCTTTAATTGAATTAAAGCCATAAACGTTTTCTGGTTGTGCACTAAACATTAGTGCTTTTACGTCAGGAAAATCAGATTTTAAATGTCTTAATACGGTTAAGCCATTAAGTTTTGGTAAATCGATTTCAGAGAGTAGCACATCTACAGTTTCTTTTTTCAGAAATTCTAATACGGCTTCGCCGTTGTCAACACTTCCAACAATTTCGATGTCAGAAGAAGCGGAAAATAAATGCTCAAGTCCTTTTCTGATAATAGGATGAGGGTCCGCTATCAATAATTTGATCATATTATAGGGTTTTATTTGCTATGATGTTTTTTATTATGAGAGAATCATAGCGTAGCTTAGGGAAAATACCCAATGCTCAAAAATAGTAAAAAAAATATTGATATTACAAAACTTACGTCAATTCATTAGGAATTTCGCAAATTGGAATAGGAATCATCTTATGTTTGTTATTAGTGTTATAGCGTTTGTAGATTTTAAATACGGTTTTTTCGCGACCAGAGAAGTCGTTTTCTGTTTTCCCGTTTTCATCCATTTGCATCGCCCATTCCAATTCTGGGTAAGTTGCCCCAATTTGGTCTTCATCACTTCTTGCATCACCAAATAATCCATCACTTGGTGCAGCATTCATTATAGATTCTGGAACTTGTAAAAACGCCCCAATTTTGTATACTTCAGATTTTAATAAATCGGCAATAGGACTCAAATCCACACCGCCATCACCATATTTGGTGTAAAAACCAACCCCAAAATCTTCAACTTTATTTCCTGTACCAGCTACAAGCAAACCATATAAACCAGCATAATAATATAAGGTTGTCATGCGTAAGCGCGCTCTAGTATTGGCCAAAGCCATATCTACCGTTGCTTGGTTTCCATCTAGATTAACTTCGGTTTTAAATTCTTCAAACACAGGTGTTAAATCCGCACGGGTGTCTTCAACATTACTAAAACGAGTTTTAAGTTGTGCAATATGTTCATGCGCACGAGATACATGACTTTTTGCTTGATGTATTGGCATTTCTATACACAACACCTTTAAACCAGTTTTTGCTGCAAGTGTAGAGGTAACTGCAGAATCGATACCTCCAGAAATACCAACAACAAAACCGTTTACACCAGCATTTGTAGCATAATCTTTTAACCAATTAACAATATAATCTACAACTTTTTCTGTTTGCATAGCACGGGAAATTAAATAAGAGAATAGTACCTTTGTACACAAAAATAACCCTTACTCTCAATTTATAAAAATTTATAGCGTTTAGATTTTCATGAAAAATTTAGTGTTGTCATTTTTTGGTTTACTTTTTATAGTGTCGTGTAAAAACCAAACTGAAGTAGAAAACGCAATAGCAGACATAAATATTGATGTATCTGTAGAACGTTTTGATCAGTTTTTTGGAAATGCCCAGAGTAGCGATTTGCCTCGGTTAAAACAGGCCTATCCTTTTTTGTTTCCAGAAAAATATAACGATGCTTTCTGGATTGCAAAACTTGAAGATTCATTGCAAAAAGAGCTAATTAGGGAGACAGGTAAAGCGTACCAAAACTTTGACGCTATTGAACAAGAAATTGAAGGGCTATTCAATCATTTAAAATATTATTTTACTGAATTTAATCCTCCTCGTGTTATAACCACGACATCATCTGTAGATTACAGAAATAAAGTAATTGTTACTGATACTATAGCTATTATAGCTATTGATAATTATTTAGGTAACGACCATTATTTCTACGAGGGCATTCAAAAATTTATCCGTAGTAATTTTGAAAAAGAACAGATTGTGGTTGATCTTGCTGCTAAGTATGCAGAACACTACATTTATCAACCACAACGCAAAACGCTTTTGGATGACATGATATATTTTGGTAAGCAACTTTACTTTAAAGATGTAATGTTACCTAGTACTACTCAAGCGCAACGTATTGGTTATACTTCAAACCAATTAGATTGGGTAACTGCAAATGAAGCTTATATTTGGCGCTACTTTATAGAAAGGGAACTCCTGTTTGATACAGATAGAAAATTATTAGGACGTTTTATAAACCCTGCGCCTTTTAGTAAATTTTACTTAGAGCAAATTGATACAAAATCTCCTGGACGTGTAGGCCAATATATAGGCTGGCAAATTGTAAGCGCTTATATGAAAAATAATGAGGTGTCTTTGAAAGAAATGCTAAGAACAAGGCCAGAAGATATTTTTAATAAATCGAAGTTTAAACCACGTAAATAATGGCAAATACTATACAATCTAAAATTGAGTTGAATGTTGAATTGGATGAAAACCGCGTACCTGAAAAGTTGTTTTGGACTGCTGAGGATGGTGGCATAAGTAATGCAGAAGCAAAGGCAATGATGCTCTCTGTATGGGACGATACAGCCAAAGAAATGTTGCGTATTGATTTATGGACTAAAGACATGCCTGTAGACGATATGAAAATATTTTTTCATCAAACTCTAGTGGCCATGGCAAATACATTTAATCGTGCAACCCAAGATGAAAAAATGACGGCAACAATGAAAGACTTTTGCGATTATTTTGCTGAAAAGTTAGAATTAAAGAAATAACAATTTAATTGTTGGCTTTTAATTCTTTTTGAAGATGATCTAAGTATAAAATACCATTAAGGTGATCAATTTCATGTTGAAAAATTACAGACGTAAAGCCTTCTATAGTTTCAGACTTATGATTGCCTTCCATGGTGTCATATTCAATCAAAATTTCTTGAGACCTACTGCTCAAAGTATCACTTCGGTTAGGTATAGATAAACAGCCTTCTCTTACAGTTTGTGTGTTTTTAGAATACTTTAAAATTTTAGGGTTTAAATATACTTCAAATGGAAGGTCTTCTTTATCTAAACGTTGTACCCAAATAATATTTTTAAGAATACCAACTTGTGGTGCTGCAATACCAACACCTAGCGACATACTGTCTCTTACTGTGGCGTACAATCGTTTAACAAAACGTTGTAATACAACATCTTTAGGATTTGGTTTTACAAAAGTACTCTTTGTTCTTAATAATAATGAATCACTTTTATTGGTGATTTTATAAACGCGCATTGGTTTTAAACTATCAGCATTCAGTATCAAACTACGTGCTTCAGAAGAAAACAAAGAGCTGCTTAATTGCTTAGTACTTGAGCAGCTTAAAATTAGTAGTGTTATAAATAGTATAATAGATGTATGCTTCATAAGATGTTTAATAACTGTAGGTTAGTATAGAATATATCCAGTGTATCTGGCTACCATTCATTGATACGGTTTGAATCTAATTTAATGAAAATAAATATTAAAATAGTAAATGCCCATAAGCCAGAGCCACCATAGCTAAACATTGGTAGCGGAATACCAATAGTAGGTATTAAACCCATTACCATACCTATATTTATTAAGAAATGTATAAAAATAATTGCGGCAACACTGTAACCGTAAACACGACTAAATTGTGATTTTTGGAGTTCAGCCAAATGTAAGATACGAAGCAGTAGCAGTACAAATAAAATTACTACTGAGGCACTACCTATAAATCCCCATTCTTCACCAACGGTACTAAAAATATAATCCGTGTGTTGTTCTGGTACAAATTTACCTGTAGTACGCGTGCCTTCTAAAAAACCTCTTCCTGTAAAACCACCAGAACTTATAGCTTTTTCAGATTCGTTTAAATTATAAGCAAACGTACGTTTCATTGCTTCTAATTTTTTAGGATCTTTTTCTAAACGTAGCCATAGACTAATACGATCTTGCTGGTGTGGTTTTAATATGCTTTTATAAAAAAATTGAACGCTAAAACTTAATGCAATACTCGCACAGATTATAACGATACTTTGTAAAATAGTGAGCTTTAATTTAATTAAAAAACGACATAACAATACAGCTAAAGTTGCTATTGCAGTTGTAGCAATAGCTCCAAATTTTAAAGCCAAGATAGATAGTATCACTACAAATGCGCCAGTAATAAGATAAATTCTTGGTAAACCTTCACGGTATAATACAAAAAAGAAAGCACCATAAACCACTGTACTTCCTGTGTCATTTTGAAGTAAAACCAATAGTGCAGGTAACAGTATAATTATAAAAAGTCTTAACTGATCTTTTAGAGTTTTAATATCAGTATTTAAATCGCTAATATATTTGGCAACTGCCAATGCTGTGGCTGCTTTTGCAAACTCACTAGGTTGTATGGTAAAACTACCAATGCCATACCACGAAGTTGCACCGTTTACATTTTTTCCAAATATAAAAAGCCCTACCAAAGAAAGCATAGATATAATGTAAATAATACTTGAAAAACGCTCGTAAAACTTAGCGTCAAAAGCCAGTAATACTATAATTAATAATAGGGTTAGAAAAATAAAAATTAATTGTTTTCCAAAAGGTTCAGAGAGGTCAAAGTAATTTATAGTTGAACCTGTATGTGATGCTGATAAAATATTAAGCCAACCAAAGCCTACTAAAAGTAAAAACAGAATAATAGTTACCCAATCAAATTTAAAATATCTGTTAGTGTCTCTTAGCATTAGTTGGTACTTTTATTAAGCCTATTTAGCTTTCGTTTTAAACGATAATAATCTTGTTCTTCTATAATTTGTAGTTGTGTTTTTCCATTTATATTAAAAGGTTCGCCAGAATAAGGTTTTGCATATTCATTTTCTAGAGAATGTTTTAAAAGCCATTCTTCTAAATCTGTTCTGGTAATATGACCTTTAATATGCTTTTCAATCATTAAGCTGGCCACTTTTCCTGCAAATCGGCTGCCCCAATACCCATTTTCAACAAAAACAGCAATGGCTATTTTAGGATTGTCTTTTGGTGCAAATGCAAGAAATATAGAGTGGTCTGTAAGTTGGGTTTTTACACTATCTATAATAGCAAAATTTTCTACGGTTCCTGTTTTTCCGCAAATATCAATATCCTTAACATTTAAAAATTTAGCAGTTCCGTTTTTATACACCGCATGCATACCTTCTATCACAGGCTCAAAATGTTCTTTGTTAATGGTGGTGTATTTTGGTGTTGTAAAATTTTCTGGTAAAGATTCACCTTTAATATTTTTAATTACATGAGGCGTATAATAATGACCTCTGTTTGCAATGGCTGCTGCCATATTAGCCAATTGTATGGGAGTAGTAGCTACTTCGCCTTGGCCAATAGCATTAGAAATGGTGTAGGTAGCATAAAAAGTTTTAGGGTAAATACGTTTGTAATACGCTCTATTGGGAATACGCCCTTTTTGGCCCACATACAAGTCGTTATTTAAAAAATTGCCAAGACCAAAACTTTGTGCATGATTGCTCCACGTATCAATACCCTCTGATGCACTTCCAGTTTTATCCAAAATCCTTCTATAAGTTGTTGCAAAATAGGCGTTGCAAGATTCTTGTATGCCCGTAATCATATTATTACGTCTACCTCTGTAACAATGACATTTCATAAATCTATTACCATATTTATAACCAGCGTAACAGGTTACTTTTTCTTCAGGGGTAATTACATCTTCTTGCAAAGCAATTAAGGCGTTCATTAATTTAAAAGGCGACCCGGGTTCGTACACACCTTGTAAACTTCTGTTAAATAGGGGTTTTGCAATAGAGTCATTATACAATTTTGTAAAGTTTTTAGAACGTTCTCGCCCCACCAAAATATTAGGATCGTAAGTGGGTGCCGCAACCATGGCTAAAATCTCTCCAGATGAAGGTTCAATTGCAATTACGCCACCACGTTTATTTTCCATTAATAGTTCTCCGTAGGCTTGCAAGTCGGCATCAATTGTAATTGTAATGTCTTTACCCTGCTCTGGTATGGTATCAAATTTCCCACCCTTGTAAGCACCAATATCTCTATTAAATCTATCTTTTTGAATAAATTTAATGCCTTTTACGCCGCGTAATGTTTCTTCATAAGATGCTTCAACACCTTGTTTACCTTTTAAATCTCCCATTTGATAGTAGGAATCTCGTTGGATATCACGATTATTAACCTCGCCAATATCGCCTAAAACGTTGGCGCCAATGGTAGTTTCGTATTTTCGTAAAGGTCTTTTTTGGATATAAAACCCTTCGAACTTTCGCATTTTTTCTTGTAAAACAGCATAATCTTCTTTTGAGAGCTGAGGTACAAACGGCGATGCTAATCTTGGAGAGTATCTTCTAGCGCGCTCCAACTTTTTATCATACGTTTCGCGAGATATTTTTAAAAGCGCACAAAATTCATCAATATTAAATTCACCAACTTCTCGAGGAATAACCATGACATCGTAAGATGGTTGGTTACCTACTAAAAGTTTGCCATTTCTGTCGTAAACAAAACCGCGTTTAGGGTAATCCCAAACCTTTCTTAAGGCATTGTCTTCAAATAAATCATTAGAGTTTCCTTTATAAATTTGAAGATAAAATAATCGTCCAATAAAGGTGAATCCGCATAAAATAATTAATACTAAAAGTAAAAGTTGTCTCATTAGGTTTTTCGACTAAAAATGATAGATATTAACGTAATCATTAAGATAGTAAATATACCTGAGAATAACGTTTTTTGAAAGACTAATAGTATTTTAGAAATGCTAAAAATTTCTAAATAAAATAAGACAACATGATGTAGTACAGTGAGTAGTGCAATGTAAATAAGTTTAGCGCCAAATTCGGTATTATTAAATTTTACATTGTTATGCTCGTACATAGTACCAAATGAAAACTTTAAAAATATGGGGCGTACAAATGCAATACATACAGACGCTCCAGCATGAATGCCTCCAGAGTCAGAAAACATATCAATGGTAATACCTATTAAAAAGCTAAGACACATCAATAAGGCTTGGTTGCTTTTTATAGGAAAGAAGAGAATAAAAATGATATAGATGTAAGGATTGATGTAACCTAAAAAGTTAATATGGTTAAACAATATTACTTGAAATAAAACCAGTAAAATAAACTGAATACTATGTCTTGTAAAAGTGCTATTCATTTGTTATTTCTAAAAGGGTTTCAATCTCTTTTTTATCAATATTTTCAATAATATAGACGTGTTGTAGGTTCGTCATATCATTAAACAGCTGTACATTTATTTCATAAAAATTTTCAGTAGCATCAAGTTTTGAATCAATAATGGTACCTACCGGTATGTTTTTGGGGAATATAGAGGATTGTCCAGATGTTACAATAGTGTCTCCAACAGCAACAGGTGCAATTTTCTCAACATCAGTAAGTTGAATAATGTTTGGGCTTTTGCCATTCCACACCAAAGATCCTATGTGTCCAGATTTTTCTAGTTTCACACTAATACTACTTTTTGAATTTAAAATAGAAATTACAGTAGCATAATTTTTTGAAACAACATCTACAATACCTACGATACCAAGAGAAGACCTTACACCAAAATCTTGTTGAATACTGTCTTTCTCGCCTTTATTAATTAAAAGAAAATTGTTGGCTAAACTATAGTTATTACGAATAACATCGGCTGTGGTGTATTTATAATTTAACGTCGCTGCATGGTCCACTTTTACACCACTAGTATCTATTTGCTGGTTAGATAGAAGTTGGTATAAACGTTTATTTTCTTCAGAAAGTATGTTATTCTGCGCTTTTAAATCCAAATAACTACTAATGTTATTTGCAGAATTATAAATGCCACCACTTAAAAAGTTAGCAGAATTTATAAATTTACTTTTATGATATGAATGTGATTGTATGGTAAAAATAATAGCAATACCAAACAGCAACAAGAACAACAAAGAGTTTTTGTTCTTTATTATAAAATTAATAATCTGTTGCATATGTTAAGCCTGTTGATGCTTTATTTTATCAATACACTTTTATATTTTGGTAAATTTTTAAGTGTAATACCTGTACCTCTAACAACTGCGCGCAGAGGGTCTTCAGCAATGTAAACAGGTAAATCTGTTTTTTGAGACAAACGTTTATCTAAACCACGTAGCATAGAGCCACCACCCGCTAAATAAATACCAGTATTGTAAATATCGGCAGCCAGTTCTGGTGGGGTTTGCCCTAAAGTTTCCATAACAGCGTCTTCAATACGTAAAATAGATTTATCTAAAGCTTTTGCAATTTCTCTAAATGAAATAGAAACTTGTTTTGGTTTTCCTGTTAATAAATCACGTCCTTGAACGCTCATGTCTTCTGGTGGTAATTCTAAATCTTCAGTAGCGGCACCAATTTGTATTTTTATTTTTTCGGCAGTACGCTCCCCAACATATAAATTGTGTTGCGTTCTCATGTAGTATACAATATCATTTGTAAATACATCACCTGCAATTTTAACAGACTTGTCGCAAACAATACCTCCTAAAGCAATTACAGCAATTTCAGTGGTACCACCACCTATATCTACTACCATATTACCTTTAGGTTGCATAATATCTACACCTATACCAATTGCTGCTGCCATTGGTTCATGAATTAAGTATACTTCTTTTCCGTTTACGCGTTCAGCACTTTCTTTTACAGCGCGCATCTCTACTTCGGTAATACCAGAAGGTATACAAATTACCATTCTAAGTGCAGGTGCAAAAAATTTCTTTTTTAAAGCAGGTATATTTTTAATAAACATACTTATCATTTGCTCAGAAGCATCAAAATCTGCAATTACACCATCTTTTAAAGGGCGAATGGTTTTAATGTTTTCATGAGTTTTCCCCTGCATTAAACTGGCTTCTTGACCTACTGCTATAATTTTTCCTGATATTCTATCACGTGCTACAATTGATGGTGCATCAACTACAACCTTGTCATTATGAATAATTAAGGTGTTTGCAGTTCCTAAATCTATGGCTATATCTTCGGTTAGGAAGTCAAAAAATCCCATACGCTATTGGTAGTTTAAAATAGGTTTATAAACGAATTCCGTAAAAGTAATAAAAGTTGATAAATATTCGAGTTTTATAATATTCAAAATCAATAAATAATAAAATAGAGTTGCATTGAAATTATTAGAGGTTAGTTTTTTTTCTACTAATAAGATAACGTGATTTTTAAAGCTTGTTTTTTGTAAATGTTAGATAGCTAACATTTTGAATAGAATTGCCACATTAATTTAGTGAAAAATTAAAAAAAAGTTAAATTAAACATGAAAAGAAAATTACACTTTAAGAAATTAAAGCATTGGCATTTTAGTGTCGTATGCTTTTTGAGTTTGTTTACATATCAAATTTCAGCTCAAGATGTTGAACTTACAATGGTAGATCCTGTAAGTGATGAAGTTACTATAGCTAACTTAGGAAGCACAGATGTAGATGTTTCAAATTATTGGTTATGTTTGGGTCCTGGTACCTATGTACGCTTAGGTGGTGTAACTCCTATTAACGGCGATTATATGTTATCAGCTAATGAATCTGTTAAATTAACGTACAATGTTGATGAAACTGAGGATGGTTTAAGTCTATTCAGCATAAATAACTTTGGTTCTAATGATCCTAACATATTAGTATCTTACGTGCAATGGGGAGATGGCAACCAAGCACGAGTAAACCAAGCAGTAAACGCCGGTAGATGGGATAATGCTAGTAATTTTGTTACTGGAAACCCACCTTATAGAACAACCACAGGCGGATCTTCTTCTGTTTGGAGTTCTTGTGAAGCAGATGGCGGTGTGTTATATGGTGGTCCATTCTCATTCACAACAGGCGATGGAATAGCAGACAATATTCCAGAAGGTGCTATCACAGTGGCTAACAGCCAAGGCGAGAACTTTGCATGGGTAGTAACCGATGCAGCAGGCTACATTTTAGGTTTACCACCAACATTTAGTGCTGTAGATTTTGATGGCGCAGGCGCAGGCAACTGTTTGGTATGGTACTTAGCATGGGATGGCGAAATTACAGGCGCAGAACCAGGAAAGAACGCAAATGATATCGAAGGTTGTTTCGATTTATCAAACTCAATATTAGTAGAACGTAACAATGCCGATGGATGTAATGCCAATGGTGGCGATTTATTTGGTGGTCCATTCTCATTCACAACAGGCGACGGAATCGCAGACAATATTCCAGAAGGTGCTATCACCGTGGCTAACAGTCAAGGTGAAAACTTTGCATGGGTGGTTACTGATGCTGCAGGCTACATTTTAGGTTTACCACCAACATTTAGTGCTGTAGATTTTGATGGTGCCGGCGCAGGCAACTGTTTGGTATGGTACTTAGCGTGGGATGGCGAAATTACAGGCGCAGAGCCAGGAAAGAACGCAAATGATATCCAAGGCTGTTTCGATTTATCAAACTCAATATTAGTGGAACGTAACAATGCTGATGGTTGTAATGCCAATGGTGGCGATTTATTTGGTGGTCCATTCGCATTCACAACAGGCGATGGAATCGCAGACAATATTCCAGAAGGTGCTATCACCGTGGCTAACAGCCAAGGCGAAAACTTTGCATGGGTAGTAACCGATGCTGCAGGCTACATATTAGGTTTACCACCAACATTTAGTGCTGTAGATTTTGATGGTGCCGGCGCAGGCAACTGTTTGGTATGGTACTTAGCATGGGATGGCGAAATAACAGGAGCAGAGCCAGGAAAGAACGCAAATGATATCGAAGGCTGTTTCGATTTATCGAACTCAATATTAGTGGAACGTAACAATGCTGATGGTTGTAATGCCAATGGTGGCGATTTATTCGGTGGTCCATTCTCATTCACAACAGGCGATGGAATCGCAGACAATATACCAGAGGGTGCTATCACCGTGGCTAACAGCCAAGGCGAGAACTTTGCATGGGTAGTAACTGATGCTGCAGGCTACATTTTAGGTTTACCACCAACATTTAGTGCTGTAGATTTTGATGGCGCAGGCGCAGGCAACTGTTTGGTATGGTACTTAGCATGGGATGGCGAGATTACAGGCGCAGAACCAGGAAAGAACGCAAATGATATCGAAGGCTGTTTCGATTTATCAAACTCAATATTAGTAGAACGTAACAATGCCGATGGATGTAATGCCAATGGTGGCGATTTATTCGGTGGTCCATTCTCATTCACAACAGGCGATGGAATCGCAGACAATATTCCAGAAGGCGCTATCACCGTGGCTAA
>CALDUF010000123.1 GCA_937923515.1 uncultured Flavobacteriaceae bacterium | reverse complement strand
GTTCCGTTTGGAGTTATAGATCAAGTACCAACTTTTCCTGAATGCGAATCTGATACGAATGCAGATCGCAAAAAATGTACTTCATTGACTATTGCAAAATTTGTGAATCATAATTTCAATACAAAACTAGCGAATGCTTATAATCTCACTGGGAGACAACGTATCAATGTTATTTTTAAAATAAATCCCGAAGGTGATATTACAGATGTGAGAGCAAGGGCGCCACATCCTGAACTTGAAAAAGAAGCAAAACGTGTTATACGATTACTTCCGAAAATGATTCCAGGAGAGCATAAAGGAGAAAAAGTTAACGTACCATATTCGTTACCCATAATTTTTCAAGTAGCTGAATAAGAAAACTACAATTTTGCAAAAACCAAGATGAACGTCTTGGTTTTTTTATTTTTCGGAATAAAAAATTCAAAAAAATTGTACTTTTCGGTTTCAGAAAAAATTCATGAAGCAATTTTACATTATTCTTTTAGTTGTAGTCGTTTATTCTTGCGATTATTTTAATGTGAAGAAAACCTCTTCCGAGGCTATTTTACAGGAAGAATTGCAAAGCTTTGATTGGGATAATGTAGATATGTATCCTAGTTTTTATAAATGTGATAGCCTTCAATTAAAAGAAGAAAAACGGGTGTGTTTTGAGAGCACTTTACATCATGAAATTAATAAATTTCTTCAAAAGCAAGTTATCGTAGTTACTCAAGATGTTAACGATACGCTAATGTTAAAACTAAGCGTAGCCAATAATGGTAAAATTACATTGTTAGATACCAAAATGGATGCACTAACAAAAGCTGAAATACCTGAATTAGAAACATTACTACTACACAGTTTAGATGCCTTACCAAAAATAAATCCAGCAATTAAGCGAAGCCAACCTGTTACTACAGAATTTGAAATGCCCTTAATTATAAAGGTTGAATAGCACCTTGTTGGTTAAAACCGAATAGCCAGTTTTCGCATTAAACGTAATACTTCAATATACAACCAAACTAGTGTTACTAGCAAGCCCCAAGTGGCTAACCATTCCTTATATTTTGGTGCTTTATTTTTGTAACGTTCTATATAATCAAAATCTAATAAAAGTGAAAGCGATGCAAAAATAGCAGCAATAATATTAAAAATTATTGCTGGCCATGAGGTGCCCCAAATAAATACAGATATACCGAAAAAACTTAAAATCCATGAAATAATATAAACCACAAAAATGCTGGTAGCTGCGGTTATAACTACGCTTCTAAGCTTTTTTGTAACAACTATAATGCGTGTTTGATACAACACTAGCATTACAAAAAACGTAATCATGGTAATACCAATAGCTTGGTAGGGAAGATTAGGAAAATGCGCATGGGCATAGGCAGTAGTTGCACCAAGAAATAAGCCTTTTGCTATAGCATAGAGTGGTACTAAAATATGTGCCCAATGTTGCCTTACTGAAATAACAATACTAATAATAATAGCAGCTAACATGCCACCCATAGAATACCATTTTATGGTAGCACCTTGAGTGTGTAATCTCCAAACACCAATGCAAATGAGTATCATGATCACTATAGATAACATCGATTTTATGAAAATACCAGTTACCGTCATTTTTTGAGACGATGGGTTATCGTTATTAAAAAAGTAACTGTTAAATGCTGGATTTGTAGTTTTGTCGAGTAGTTTCATTTGTATAACATGATGAAAATTTAGGATAGTTTCCTCGCAATAAAACTAATGATTTATCTTTTAAAGCTTCGGCCTTTCCATGTATAGCTTTTAAATAACGATAAAAATGCAACGTAAACACTAAAAAAAGGATACACAAAAAAACTGGTTAAAAAACTTATAAAAGCGCGTCTCTGATTAAAAAAAGCTGAGGTTTTGTAGAGTAATAAAAAATCAATATTCAATTTTATAACCAATAGATACACCCAAATTTTAATATTGAATATGCCTAAAAATGACAGTATTGGTAGTAAAATAATAGAAAGATTCATCAAAAAAACAGTTATACCAACCAACTTTCCAAACCAATTATTGTAAGTGCTAGTTTTTGCAGCCCAACGTATACGTTGCTGTATCAATTCTTGCCATGTGGTTTGTGGTTTTGTAGTAACAATAGCTTTTTCGCATTTTAAATAATGCACATTTTTTGGATACGTTTTTGTTATTTTTTCTAATAGAAAAATATCGTCACCACTAGAAATGTGGTTGTTACCTTTATATCCGTCAACTTCTTGGAATACCGATGCTGTATATGCAAAATTAGCACCATTACACAAAAATGGGTTGTGTATTCCAAAACTGCCAATAGTAGCTCCTTGAAGACTTAACATATCAAGTAATTGAAATCTACCTAAAAATGTGTTTTCTTCTAAGTAAGTTACTGGTGCAACAATACATACCGCATTTGTATGCTGTATGTAGGCATCAAAACTGTCTAACCAAAATTCTGGCAATACACAGTCAGCATCTGTGGTAATAATCCATTCGTGCTTAGCATATTGTATGGCAGTTGTTATGGCATCCTTTTTTGGTGAATTTGAGGTGCGTATGTTTTTAAGCAGTGAAATATGTGTTTGCGTATTTTTTGTTGCATTATCAGCTATAAAAGTTTCAATAATTTTAATTGAATTATCATTAGAATCGTCATCAACCAAAATAACCTCTAAAAGGTGTTTAGGGTATTTTAAGGCCTGTAAGGATTGTAATAATCTAAGTAAATTTTCGGATTCATTGCGAAACGGAACAACTATTGAAAATGTAGTTTTAGCTGTAGTATCAGATAAGAAAAATTCAGTGACTTTATCAAAACCAAACGCAAACGCCAGTATTAAAATTAAATAGAGTATTGCAATACAAATACTGATGATTACCATATTAAGTGCTTTTTGGAAGTTTGAAATTTAACACAAAAACACTTCCAAACATACTTGGAAGCACTACGTTTAATAACCACATTAAAGTTACGGTACATAAAATAATAACCGCATTAATATCTAAAAACGAAAATAGATATACAGCGACACTGCCTTTAATTACTACGTCAAACATAAAAATAGACGGAATTATAGAGGCTATTAAATACATAGAAGTAATAGCATACATAGCTTCTAAATATGAAATATTTACCTTAAAAAGGTGTAATATGAGATAAAACTGAAATGAGAAGATAGCGTAACGTGATAGCGATAATAACATGCCCCAAATACATGTTGTTTTAGGAAAACCCAAAACAAAAGTTTTAATGCGTTTTAAAGCAAAACCTTTAATCTTATAATTGCTTTTAGATAATCCTAAAGCCGTTACAATTACAATAGTTAAAACAATAACGCTTAACCTTGTAATTTTGTAGTAATTGATAGGAATAGCGTATGTGTTGCTAAAAATGCTAAAACCTATAATGCCTAAAACAAGGGTAACGCTCATTTGCATCATGCTGCTTAAAAGATGTGTCAGCATTATTTTACCTCTATATATTGAGGTAAAATACATGGCTTTTGCGCCATATTCTCCTATTTTGTTTGGTGTAAATAAGGAAGCAGTAAGCGCGCCTAAACTTTGTGTTGTAGCATTTTTAAAACTAATTTTTGTAACTACAGATGCCAAATCTCTCCATTTTAAAATTTCTAAAAACCAGTTAAAAATTGATAAAACAAGTAAAAAAATGATGTTTTTTGACGAAAAAATGTTGTTTTTGAAAGTAAATTGAATAAAATGATCAAATTCCAAATCAGGATTTTTCATCAGTTTATGATATATAAAATAACTTGCTCCCACAACTATGCTTAATTTAATAAGCACAAAAAAGAATTGTTTAGTTTTGTATGGAAGCGCGTAGTGCATAGTTTTCGAGTTGCAAAATAACCTTAAAGTACTTATGAACCCAAAAATCAGCTTACATAAATTACTTGTTGTTTCAGTGTTTTATATCTTGAGTCATGTTTCAGTACATGCCCAGTCAGAAACAAGTATTTTTAAGGCACAATTAGCATTAGGTGTAAGTAACCCTTCTAGCAATGGTTTTGTTCAAAATTTTGAAGGTAAGTCACTTAATTTCCCAACGGTAAACTTGGGGTTTCAATATATGTTTTTAAAACACTTAGGTGGAAAGCTGGATTATGGATTTAGCAGAATTTCTAACGAAAATGATACGCCCGCTTTTAAGCTAAACTACTCTAGAGTAAATTTGCAACTGGTTTATGATGCCTCTAGAATTATGATTTTTTCTAATAGAATTGGTGCTTTTGTTCACGCTGGTCCAGGATATTCTTTTGTAAAACCTTTAGGCAATTTTACAAATAATGAGGTGTCGTTTTTTAATGTAATGGGTGGTGTAGAATTGCACTACGGAATTTCTGATAGTGTTACAGTGTTTTTAGATTCAGCTTATATTTTAGGGATGGGAAAAGATTTTAATCCCCCAACGTCTGGTTTTGGAGCTTTTAATGGTGATGTATTAACCGTAACCTTTGGCGTGTCTCTGTCGTTAAGTGGTTGTTATTTTTGTAATGATTAATGAAGAAAGAACGGATTATTTTGGGTATAGATCCTGGAACCACAATCATGGGTTTTGGTTTGATAAAGGTTGTTGGAAAAACAATGACGTTTATACAAATGAATGAATTGGATTTGAAAAAGTACAACGACCATTACTTAAAATTGAAGCTTATTTTTGAGCGTACCATAGAACTTATAGACACACACAACCCAGACGAAATAGCTATTGAAGCACCGTTTTTTGGTAAAAATGTGCAAAGTATGTTAAAGTTGGGGCGCGCCCAAGGTGTTGCTATGGCGGCAGGTTTAAGTAGAGAAATTCCCATAACGGAGTATCTGCCAAAAAAAATTAAAATGGCAATAACAGGCAACGGTAATGCCAGTAAAGAGCAAGTTGCTAAAATGCTACAAAGTTTATTAGGCTTAAAAACGTTACCAAAAAATTTAGATGCTACTGATGGTCTAGCGGCTGCGGTTTGCCATTTTTATAATTCTGGGCGAATTGAGGTGGGTAAAAGCTATTCTGGATGGGCTAGTTTTGTGAAACAAAATAGCCACAGAACAGGCACCGTATCCCCCAAAGGGTCAATAAAAAAAACTAAAAAATGAGTTTGAGTATGAATTCCTCCTCTTCGGGGAGGACAGGAAGGGCTTCGGCTGGCATCTATATTCACATACCATTCTGCAAGCAAGCATGCCATTATTGCGATTTTCATTTTTCAACTTCACTAAAAAAGAAAGATGATTTAATTCTGGCTTTGGTAAAAGAGCTAGAGTTACGCAAAGATGAATTGCAACATAAAACTGTTGAAACTATTTATTTTGGAGGTGGTACACCATCAGTATTAACCATTGATGAGTTACAAGTTTTAATTTTGGCAGTTTATAAAAATTTTGAAGTTGCAGCGCATCCAGAAATCACTCTAGAAGCCAATCCTGATGATTTAATGTCTGTTAGAACACAGTCAAAAACTATTTTTGAAGATTATAAAAATATAGGCATTAACCGCTTAAGTATAGGTGTCCAATCTTTTTTTGAACGAGATTTGAAGCTTATGAATCGTGCACACAATGCTGAAGAAGCAAAAGTATGTTTAGAAGACGCTACACATTATTTTGATAATATTTCAATCGATTTAATTTATGGCATTCCAGATTTAACAAACAAAGAATGGATAGAAAATATAGAAACCGCTTTAGCGTTTAATGTGCCACATATATCTTGTTATGCCTTAACTGTAGAACCAAAAACAGCCTTGGCTACCTTTATAAAAAAAGGGATTATTAAAAATGTAGACGACGATTTGGCTCAAGCGCAGTTTCATATTTTGGTAGAACGCTTAGAAGGTAATGGGTTTGTAAATTACGAGTTATCTAACTTTGGAAAACCAGAGTATTTTAGTAAAAACAATTCTGCCTATTGGCAAGGAAAGCCCTATTTAGGTATTGGACCATCTGCACATTCCTTTAACGGTGACCAACGCAGCTGGAATGTGTCCAATAATACGATGTACATTAAAAGTATACAACAGCATAAATTACCTTTGGAAGTAGAGACATTATCTGTAACCGATAAGTTTAACGAGTATGTTATGACGGGTTTAAGAACCGTTTGGGGCGTTTCCTTACAAAAGGTAGCTCAAGATTTTGGAGACGTTTACCAAAAGCACTTGTTGCAGCAAGCTGAAGTTTTTATAAATGAACATTTATTGTATATTGATGATTATACATTATTAACCACAAAAAAGGGTAAGTTTTTAAGCGATGGTATCGCATCTAGCCTTTTTAAAATTAATTTATCTTGATTGCAACCATACAGTACAATTCTAGAAAACTACAAATAGATTTATCAAAACCATTAGATATTTCTATACCATTGCGCGCATCTGCTGCAAATGTAAATGCATGGTATCTAGATGCTCCAAAAATAGAGCCTGTTAAAGATGGCGGCGGTGTTGCAACGGTTAAGGATGGTGCATGTGTTAATTTTAATACCATAACATTTAATCCGCATGCTCATGGCACACATACCGAATGTGTTGGCCATATTACAGAGCGTGTGTATTCTATAAATAAAAATTTAAAACAATTCTTTTTTTTAGCAGAGGTAATAACCGTGGCGCCAGAGAATTATTTAAAAGACAAAGTTATTTCTAAAAAGCAACTTCAATTTGTTTTAGGAAATAAAAAAAGAGATGCTGTGGTGTTGAGAACTATACCCAACACCAAAGATAAATTAACAAGGCAATACTCTAATACAAATTGGCCTTATTTACTTGAAGATGCGTTAGAGTTTTTGGTGAAAAAAGGCGTTAAACATCTATTGATTGATACACCAAGTATTGATAGAGAAAAAGATGATTGCGAATTGCTAGGGCATAAAGCATTTTGGAATACCAAAGGCGCGTTACGAATGGATGCGACAATTACAGAATTTATATATGTGCCTAATGCTGTTGCAGACGGCACCTATTTTTTGAATTTACAAATTGCACCTTTTGAGAATGATGCATCGCCAAGTAAACCCATTTTATACAAAGTAATTACCTAAATGGAACTATTTATAACTATAATTTTAGCAGTTTTACTCACCTTGGGTGTTGTTACGGTTGTTAAGTCTTTTAAGAAAAAACAATTGGTTAATGCGCAGTCTACCATTCTTTTAAATAAGATTAAAAAGGTATGCAAGTTTATTACTGTTGAAGGAGATTTTGCTGAGATTTACCATTACGAAGATGTAAAACAAAAATTTTTAAAACTTATAACAAGCAAAAAGAAAGCTTTGGTAGTTATTAATGCGAAGGCACATGTGGGTTACGATTTGTCTAAAATACATTTAAAGTCTGACGTTACTAAAAAGAAAATTATTTTAGAGCATTTTCCACAACCCGAAGTCTTATCTATTGAAACTAATTTGAATTATTACGATAAGTCTGATGGCTATTTTAATAAGTTTGAAGCTAACGATTTAACGGGTTTACACAACCAAGCTAAAGTGCATATAAAAGCTAAAATACCCGAAAGCGGATTGATACAAGAAGCGCAAAAAGAAGCTTTAGACACTATTTTGCTAATTGAAACCATTGTTGAAACTATTGGTTGGAAATTGGATTATTCTGCTTTGAAGATTGAGCAAACTGAAAAAAAATTATTGGATTAAGATAGTGTTTTAGCAAGCACGCCCGCGTTAGGGATTGAACGGTATGTGGAGCTCCCGACGCAGGAGGAGCGACTAGTGAAAGCCCGACCCGCCACAGGCGAGGTAACGCCCATATTTTTTAATTATAATATGAATATTGAACAGATAAGAACATACTGTTTGAATAAAAAAGGCACTAGCGAGAGTTTTCCTTTTGATGACAGTACCTTGGTTTTTAAAGTGTTGCATAAAATGTTTGTATTGGCACCGTTAAGGTTGTGGGATAAAGGCGAAGCTACAATTACCTTAAAATGCGATCCAGATTATACCATAGAGTTGCGCAACACCTATAATAGTATTTATGCTGGCCCGTACGTAAGTAACACCCATTGGAACACGATAAGCATATACAAAGGTGAGCTGCAACCCCAATTTATAAAAGTACTTATTGACCACTCGTACGATATGGTTGTTAAAGGAATGACTAAAAAGATGCGTGAACAATTGCATGATTTACCCGATTTGTAGCCTTAAAACGCTTATTATTGCACTTCTAAATATACTGTAATGAGCATACGGCAAACTCTTGAAACGCGAAGTAATAACACTTGTGAATTATGTGCTTCTACCGATGCATTACACCTGTACACTATTCCGCCATCATTACACGACACCGTAGCTAATACTATTTTAGCTTGTAAAACATGTATAGATCAAATACGTGGAGAGGTAGATATGGATGTTAACCATTGGCGGTGTTTAAATGATAGTATGTGGAGTGAGCATGTTGCGGTACAAATTATGGCGTGGAGAGTATTACAACGGTTGCGCAATGCCGGTTGGCCTAAAGATTTGCTAGATATGATGTATTTAGATGATGAGGCGTTAGCGTTGGCAAGAGCAACTGGCGAGCACGAAGATGAGAGCGATAAAATTATACATAGAGATGTAAATGGTGTGGTTTTAAATACTGGAGACTCGGTAGTACTCATTAAAGACTTAAAGGTGAAAGGTACAAGTATGGTTGCTAAACAAGGTACTGCGGTTAGAAATATTCGTTTAGATCGTGATAACGAAACATACATTGAGGGTAAAGTAGGCGCACAACAGATAGTTATTATAACCGATTATGTAAAGAAAACATAATGATTAGATGACGCATCTAACAGCTTTTGTAGGTGTTGCTTAGAAAAACACTGTGTGAACCTAAAAATTATTAAAAATATTAATGAATTCTCGTGCTCTCACGCTCAATTAAACTTGTTTTTACAACTTTAGTTATAAAAGGGTTGTGTTGCTCTTCGTTTTCTATACGATCTATTAACATGGTAGCTGCGGTTTCTCCAATATGTTTACCGTGTTGGCTTATTGCAGAAATAGAGGGTGTAAGGTGTTGTAGTAACTTGCCGTTTGTAAAACAGGCTATAGACATGTCTTTAGGCACACTATAATTCATATGCTTAACAATACGCAATGCGTTTACAGCTGCACTTTCTTCTAGACACAACAGGCCATCGATATTTTTGTCGGCCAAAATAATTTTTAATGCGGTATCAAAATCTTCGTTTTTACCAATACGTACAATTAATTTTTCTTCCAAAGGAATAGCAAATTCCTGTAATGCCTTTTTGTACCCCTCAACGCGTAATTTCCCAACGCTTAAATTATCAATTACAGAGATTAGAGCTACACGTTTACAACCTGTTGTTATAAGGTGTTTGGTGGCATGAAACGCGCCTTCCAAATCATTAACAATTACTTTGTCGCAATCAATTTCATCAGCTACTCTATCAAACATTACAACAGGCACGCCTTCATTTATAGCATTTTTTAAGTGTGCGTATTGTTGACGTAATTGTGTTTCTTCAGCTAAAGAAATAATGATACCATCTAAGCTATCGCTTTTTAAAAGTTCTAATGTTTTTACTTCTTTTTCTAAAGACTCGTTAGAAATACAAGAAATTAAATGATAGCCGTTTTGAGTTGCTTTTTCTTCTATACCAACAAAAACCTTTGCGAAAAAACTATTCATGATGTTAGGAATAATTACACCAATGGTTTTCGTTTTTTTGTGTAGAACGCTAAGGTCTATACTTTTAGATTTGTAATTGTGTTCTCGTGCATAGGCCACAATTTTTTCTTTGGTAGCAGTGCTAATTTCATAGCTATCACTTAGCGCTTTGGATACAGTAGCTATTGATACTCCAAATGTATTTGCAATATGCTTTAATGTAATACGTTTAGGCATCCTTTATCATAATATTAGAATAACAATTAATACAAAATTAAGTTTTAAAAATTAAAAAAAACTATAACTTTCGCCTCTGAATTATTGTATGTTTTAAATATAACGACTTAGAACTGCAATTATTTGTTTTTTAAATAAATATAATAGTTTTTATAATAAGAAGAATGCGAACATTTGTGATAGGTGATATACATGGCGGATTAAAAGCCTTAATTCAATTACTAAATACATTAGAGTTAAAAGAAGATGACGCTTTGATTTTTATGGGTGATTATGTAGATGGATGGAGCGAATCTGCACAGGTAATTGAGTTTTTAATTGAACTTTCGAATACTTTTAATTGTATTTTTATAAAGGGAAATCATGATGTTTGGTGTGAAGACTGGTTGCGAGATGGCGAAGTAAATCCAACGTGGTACATGCATGGTGGTAAAGAAACCATAGAGAGCTACGAAGGTTTTTTAAAAGAAGATAAAGAGCAGCATTTGCTATTTTTTGAAAATTTAAAAATGTATCATATTGATTCTGAAAATAGATTGTTTTTACATGCTGGTTTTACCTCTATGCACGGTGTAGAAAAAGAGGTGTTTCTAAAAACATTATATTTTGATAGAACGCTTTGGGAAATGGTATTGACGATGGATAAAGGCATTGCTAAAAACTCTAAATTGTACCCAAAGCGATTAACACATTACAACGAAATTTATATTGGCCATACGCCAACTATTAATTTTAATGTGGATGTGCCTATGCACGCAGCTAACGTTTGGAATATTGATACTGGCGCAGCGTTTACTGGAAAATTATCTGCAATGGATATTGATGCTAAAACCGTTTTTCAAAGTGAAAACTTACCCAAATTATACCCTGATGAACAGGGAAGAAACAAGTAGTTGTTTTAACCAATGTTGCGTTTGTAATACGCATATAAATCATCAGAATTTGCACCAAACCACTTCTTTACATAAATGGACCAAAAGATGTATTGTATTTTCCAAACACCGTGTTTTCGGTACATTCTAGCAGAAGATTTTAGCTTTTTATTGATAACAACAAATTGATTTCTAGAATACAACTCATTAATTAAAATATTGTCTTCATAGATAACATAGCTTTCATCAAACCCACCAATATCATTAAAAAGCACTTTGGTTATAAATTGGCTTTGATCGCCACCACGACAGGCGCGCCAGCTAAATTTTGTTAGCCAGCTAGCTAAACGCAACCACCAGTGGTTACTATCAAACTGCATTCTAAAGCAACCAGCCTTGTTACCTGTATTAACTTCAGAAATAATTAATTCGTCAAAATGTTTGGGAGGAAAAGAATCTGCATGCAAAAAATATAAAATATCTCCTGTTGCAGATTTTGCTCCTGTGTTCATTTGTTTTGCACGCCCTTTTTGTGACGTTACTAGCCTAACGGTAACATGCTTAGAAAATGCAATAAAATCTTGTACTATATTTTTAGTATCATCTGCACTACCGCCATCAACAACAATAATTTCTGAAATGTTTTGGGCAGAGGCATTTGCAATTACATGTTCTAAAACTTTGCCAATGCAGGCTTCCTCATTTAAAGTGGGGATAATAATGCTTATCATATCAATGTTTACGAAAAAACAATGGTTCTGGTTTTAGGGTAATTACACTAGGTTTTTTTTAATCGTTTAAATCCCAATTGTAATCTTTAAAACGTTTTTTTGCGTTATCAGAAATCTCAACTTCAGTGTATGTGTTTAAAAAATCAATTAGTGAGCCGTTTTCTTTAAAATCTTTAGCGAACCACTGAAATATTTTTGATATTTCAATACTATCAGAAGTAATTGAATTTCTATCAGAATCGGCTAAAAACTCTTTTGTGGCTTTAGTTAATTGAGCTTCCATTTGAGACGCTACAAATGCTTCGTTTTGTAACTTAGGACACGAAAAAGAGGCGCAAACTATAGCAAAATGTATACGAGGCTCGTCCATTTTACGTAAAATTTCGTGTTCTATTTCATTTAAGTTGTACCATTTGTTACCCAGTTTCCATAAACGTTGATCCCACGGATCTTTAATATCTTTAATGCTGTTTAGCGGGTAGTTTTTCAAAATTAAATCTATAGTAAACGCATTGTATGCATTAATCCAATAGGCCAATGTTTCATTTTTTGACCAACTATCTTCAGGTACATTTTGATTTAATTCAGAAAAGTAGCTTTTTAATTTTTTATAATCAGCCTTAAATCCAGGATAATCTACGTTTCCTTTTTCTGAAACATGTTTTTTTAACAAACTATTAAACACACCATGATTAAAGCCTTTTGCTTGAGGTTTATTACTTTGTTCTACTGTAGTGCTAGCCTCTTTAACCAAAGGTTTTTCATTAATTTCTAAATCGGTTTTATCCTCAGGAACATACAGAGAGTCTGTAAGTTTAATAACCTTAGTGGTTCGTGTTGCTACAGTATCAGTAATAGGTGTTTCGGCCTTTACAACCGTAGATGAATTATCTGTAGTAGTAATTGCTTTTTTAGTTCCAGAACAGGATAGCATGCAAAATATCAATAAAATAAAGTATAACGATTTCATAATTAAAACATGTTTTATTTAACAACAGCCACCACCGTCGTAGTGGTATGTAGATTCACTAATGAAAATATCGTGCCTTTTTAAATCGGCAATAGCTTTAGCGGTTTTATCGCAAATAGCCAAAGGTTGATTTTTTAATAAAACATGGCCTTTTTTATCATCAAAATAATCCTCCTCACCATAATAAATTGCAGCTTTACCTGTAAAAATACAAGGGCCATCTTCTGGCATTGGATCTTTAATTGCAGCTACTTCTATAGATTCTATATATATTAATTCATCGGTTGGGTAATGTACAGGGTCTAATATTCTGTAAGGCTTTCTGGCTCTAATTTCTATAGTGCCAAATCCTGCATCGGTTAATGCTTTTACATAATCTGCAATAGGTAAACTGCCGCTTAAGCATAAGGCACGTAAGCGTTCGTCGTTACGTAATGTATCGTTCATAGGCTGCTCGCAAGTTGGGTCGCTCATTACTAAACGCCCATGAGGTTTTAATACGCGATACATTTCATCTATAGCTTTCTTTAAGTCGTCTGCTTTAAAAATGTTAAATAAACAATTTTGAGCAGCAACATCAATGCTGTTGTCTTCAACAGGTAAATTCATAGCATCTCCTTTTTTAAGATCTACAAATTCACTTTTAAACCAGTCGTTTTGAGCTTCGGCTTCTTTAAAGTTTTTTCTTGAAGCTTCTAGCATTTCATCAACCACATCAATACCAACAACCCCTCCTTTTTGGCGATTAAAATATGCGAATTGCAACAATTCCATACCACCGCCAACACCAACATATAGCATTTTTGGATTGTTTGTTAAATCTCTAGCATGCACTGTAGAGCCACAACCGTAGTTCATCTCTTGCATGATTTTAGGGATTTTTAATCCTGGTAATTCCCAAATAGGGTTTGTGGTACAGCACAATCCAACATCTGGGGTTAAAGCAGCTTCTTTGTATACATTGTGTGTTGTTTCTAAGTAAGTACTCATGGTTTTATATATTTTTTTAATTTTATTTTTAATCTTCCTAATTCCTAACTCTAATTAAAGAGATTTAATCAATTCTTTAAACAGTGTTACCATATGTGGTTCTGCTTTTCCTGCCATGGCTATAATTTCGGCTATATCTACAGGGGCTAAGTTATCTGGGTCGCATTCATCTGTTAAAACTGACACTGCTGCGACTTTTAATTTTAGATGATTTGCAACAATAACCTCAGGAACGGTACTCATGCCAACAGCATCTGCACCAATTGTTTTTAGCATTCTATACTCCGCTCGGGTTTCAAGTTGCGGGCCTACAACACTTGCATAAACGCCTTCATGTAATGTAATGTTGTTTGCTTTTGCAATGTTTTTAAATGTGTTGTTTATGTTTAAATCATAAGGCGCACTCATATCTACAAAACGTTCTCCCATTTGCTCGATGCCTTTTACTGCTAGTGGCGAGCCACCTTGAAGATTTATATGATCATCAATAAGCATTAATTCACCTTTTTTGAAATTTAAATTGATAGCACCAGACGCGTTAGACACTAAAAGGGTAGAAATACCTAATTGTTGCATAATACGTACAGGGTATGTTACATCTTGCAGCGAATAGCCTTCGTATATATGAAAACGCCCCTGCATTACTATAACTTTTTTTCCTGCAAGTGTACCGTAAACCAGTTTGCCTTTATGAAATTCTACAGTTGCAGTTGGAAAATTTGGAATATGATTATAGCTTACCTCTTTTATGATATCTACATCATCAATTAATTTACCTAAGCCAGTGCCTAGAATAATTCCTATTTCTGGGTTTTCAAAACCTTTGCCTTTAAGATAATCAACGGTTTCTTCTATAAATTTTAGCATGTTAATTTTGTAGTTGTTTAATTCTTTCCTGTAATTTTATATTGTTTTGATAAAAAGCGGATGCTTCTAAATCTTCAAACGTATCAATATCATTTAATGTTTGTAGTGTGGTAAAGGGTATGTTTTTCTCTTCTAACTCTTGTAAAGTAGTATTTAGTAGTGTGTTTTGGCTCCAAGGTTTGTTTTTAAATACGCAAGGGTGCATTTTAGAAAGGCCTATTAAATAATACCCGCCATCTTCTGCAGGCCCAAAAACAACATCGGTTTTACTTAAAGCAGTTAAACCTTCATTGATATGGTTTGCTGTGATATCTGGCAAATCAGACCCAATTAATACAATACGCTTGTAACCATCATCAAAACCTTTTTGAAATGCATGTTGCATACGTTCGCCCAAATCATCACCATGTTGAACATACTTGTCGTGGTTTACCCATTGATGATCTACAATTGATTCTGAAAAATAGATACGCTTATCTGCATTAAGGCTTTTAGTGGCAGTTTCAGTAACTTTTACCAATTCTGTATACACTTCAAAAGCACCTTGATTACCTATGGTTTTAGCCAATCGTGTTTTTACTTTACCAAGTTTTATATTTTTTACAAAAACAATAACTAATGTGTTATTCATATACTTTTATGCCTTTTTTTAACCATTTACTCCATACTTTATCAAAGGTATGAATACTGTCTGTTTCTTTTTCAGCTTTATTATAAACCGGAAAGTCATTACTTTTCCATTCAAAAATACCACCGTATAAATTTTCAACGTGCTTATATCCTGCTTTTTTAAGACTGTCTCCAATAATTTCTGAGCGTATACCAACAGAACAATACACTACAATTTTAGCGTTTTTATTGGGTATTATTTTTTTAACCTTATCTAATTTAAATGCTTCAAACCCTACATGAATGGCATCTTTTATATGGCTGGTGTTATATTCTTTAACTTCTCTAGTATCTAATAAAATAGCCTTAGTTTTTGGCATTGCCAATTCTTGGGGTGAAATATAAGGCACACTATTAGTATTATGTTTTTCTAATAATTTAGCAATAGATTTTTGTGCTATTCCTGATGTAGATATTAGTACAAATATGTAAATTAATAGACGTTTCATGACATGTAATATGTTTTTAAAATTTAAAGTTTACACCAAATTGCATACGCCATCTAGAATTTTGTGTATCTACCACCCATGGTGTATCATCAGTATTAGTATATTGAAATTGAGGTTGGTTATTTTCAATGCCTCTAAAACGCAACAGGCTAAAATTAGAATTTACCACATTTGGTACAAATACCAAACGGCCCCATTTTCGGTTCAGAAAGTTAGGAATATTAAAGATATCCATAGAAAAAGCAATGCTTTTTTTTCCTCCTAATTGTTTATTAAGTTGAATTTTTCCATCTAAACGATGATTCCAGGGTGTTTTTGGTGCATTTCTTTCAGCATAATTACCTCTATTTTCTCTAAGGTAATCATTGTTTTCTATAAAATTGTTTAATCTTTCCCATTGCGCATCTGCTGTTTGCAGTACAATACCGTTGCTATCTACAACATCTATTAAGTTAATCTCAGAGGCATCTCTTGGAATGTATATAATATCGTTTCTAGAGGAGCCGTCTCTATTTACATCGCCTTGATATACAAATGAAAACGGGCTTCCGGATGTGCCATTGTAAAGCAGCGAAAGGTCTAAATTACTACGCGTATTTAATTTGAAGTTATAAGCCTGTGTGCTCACAATTTTATGCCTTAAATCAAAATTAGAAAATGATAAACCAGGATTATTTGCGTTTAGAGCTTGATTCCATTCAAAATTAGCGGCTGGCGAACTTCTTACAGTACTGGATACATCTTTACTTTTACCATAAGTGTAACCTAGGTAGCCAGAATAATTGGTGCTATTTTTTGATAAGCCTACAGTTAAATTATAACGAAACCCTTGGTTTGAGTTACTCAATAAAAATACATTAGTAAAGTTAGTATTGATTTTAATAGCATCAGCAGTTTCTAAAAAATAGGTTCTATTATCTGCGCCATCAAATTGCCCTATATTATTTTCTCTATTAATAGATTTAAAAAATATGCCTTTAAGTACTTTGGTATAAGAGGCATCAAAAGTAAGATTGAAATTATCAGGAAGTTTTAGATTTAAACCTACGTTAGATTTCCATTCTCTTGGTAACTGAAAATCGGTATCTACTAAATTAATTTCTGCAATGGGTTGCCCGTTTGCTAAATCGCTAACATTATTTACAAGCTGTTGTTCGCCATCAGGTCTTATATCAATATTAAAATATTGGGTTCCCGAAATATACTCAGCATAGGCAAACCATAGGTAAGGCAAACGCCCTGTGAACAAGCCCGAACCGCCTCTTAATTTTATATTATCATTCAAACGGTATTCAAAACCAAATCTAGGATTTAAATGTGGCGCAGTTTTTATTTCGTTAGAAAAGTTAGAAAATTCTGGGGTGTTTTTAACCTCGTCGCTCACAGGTAATTCATCTAAAAGAAATTGAGAGTCTAACCGGAGTCCGAATGTTAATACCACATCATCTGTAACTCTATACCTATCTTGAGCGTACAATCCAGCAACCAAAACATCAACAGTGGCCGAAGGTGTGTTTTGTACAAAATTAAAGGTGTTGTTTTCAAGACGATAAACACCTCTAATTCTAGATGGTCTATCGGCTAAAAAATTATCTACTGAGCTGTATTCCCACCTGCCATTCCACGCCGATAAAAAGCCATAATCTATATCGTTGTATTGCGCAATACCTCCTGCAGTAAAGGTGTGTCTGTTTTTTGTGAAGCTGTATTTATTATTTATTTGAAATGTAGATAAATTTGTGTTGTATACCGAAGCTTCTCTATAGGTTCCAGCAAATATTCTATTGGAAGCATCAGATACTTGAATGTGTGGAAACACATCGCCATTAAACGTTCTGTCTTCATTACCAATATTATACCCTACACTTAATAAGTTAGTAGCATTATTTTTGAATTTAGAATTTAATTCTGCAGTAAAACTATTGGCGATACTATTATGCCTAAACCCTTGGTTTCCAAAATTAAATATAGACTCGTTCCATTCTAAATTATCAGCATAACTACTCACAAAATTATTTCTAACGGTAAGTTTGGTTTGGTCTGATATGTTGTAATCTAATCTAAAAAATAGCTTAGAGCTATTGGTTTTTAAAGTAGCATCTGTAAAACTACCCGTATCATAATTATAGTCATTTAACAACTTGTTAGAAATTGCAGTAACAGTTTCTATAGAAATGTTTGAGGAAGACGATCCTGGGGCATTTAAAACGGGGTTGCTAGAATTTGCTTGTTCAAAATTTATAAAATAGAATAATTTGTTCTTTTTTATGGCACCACCAGTGGCAAAACCTATTTGAAAGTCATAAAAGTTGCCAACATCTTGTTTTTTATTATCAGCATAACGACCGATTAGAATTTGATTGTTGCCATATGCATACACCTCAGTATTTGTAGTATTGGTGCCGTTTTTAGTAACCACATCTATATTTGCACCGCTAAAATTACCAATGCTCACATCAAAAGGTGTGGTTTTTATAGATAATTGTTTTATACTACCAAAAGCAATAGGCTGTGTTCTTGCTAAACTACCAGGGCTTCCATTAGCCGAAGAACCCGCGGCACCACTAGAGGGTTCTTGAAAACCAATAACATCATTATTAGCAACTCCATCAATATTTAGATTGTTAAATCTATTACTTGCTCCAGCAAATGAGTTTAAATTAGCCTCCGGTAAATTTCTTGTTAAATCCTGTATGCTTCTTGTTATCGTAGGCGTGCTTTTAATTAGGTTGGCACGTATTGTTTTTTCATTGCCTATAGTTTTTTGTTCTAAAGTAATTAGCACTTCATCAAGCGCGTTGGTATCTTCTTTTAAAACCACATTAATTTTAGTAATGCTCCCAAGGTTAATGGCTATATTTTCAATGACTTCAGTTGTATAGCCTATGTAGCTTATTTCAACTTTATAGGCTGTGCCAGGTGGTATGCTGTTAACAATGTAATAACCAGATGCTTGGGAAATTGCTCCAAATTTAGAATTGGTTTCCGTATCTGTAACTACAATGGTTGCGAGTGCAATAGGTGAGTTGTCACTTAAGGTTATTTTTCCTTCTAATGCGCCTGTGGTTTCTTGGGCATAGACAGAGCCAAAGCTTAAAAGTACTAATAGTAACAGCAATATGTTTTGCATACAAAAATGGTTGTATATCATTTATATTAAACTCCTTTTTTATATTAGGTTTTTAATATAATTTTAAAATTATTTGGATATGTTATTGGCGTAAACGCTTTGGGCTTACTTTGTACTAGAAAGATGTATAAACAGGAGAGCCTTTGTTTAAATATTGGGGGGTTACAAAAACGGAAGCGTTTACAGTAGGACGTGTAGCTATTTTTTTGTTGAGAGGTAAAAACCCAATTAAGAGTGTTTTTATAATACTAGAAAGTGTTTTAGATGTTTTTAAAACAGTTTCTATATCCGATAAGGTGTCAATATCGTTAAGGACTTCTAGAACAACAAGTTTTAATTTTTTAGAAGTTATTAGTTTGGTAAAACTTCTGTTTAATTTTGAAGTTTGCCATGGTAATTTTAAAAAGGCATCTGCTTTAAAATGATGCTTTTTAAGTCCCATTAAATAAAAACCACCATCGGTTGAAAGTCCTAAAACAGTATCATGTGTTTTAAGGTTTTCAACTGCTTTTGCTATATGTTTTGAAGTTAAATGTGGTGTGTCGTTTCCAATAGTTATTACAGTATCAAACCCTTTGTTGTAAACAGACTGGATTGCATTTGTAAAGCGTTCTCCAAATGTGTAGCCTATTTGTTGTGTTTCAGTATAATGAAAATAAGGTAAGCCCGTTTGTTTTGCAATATGCAACGTTTGTGCATTAAGCGTTTCAAATAGTGTTTTTGATGAAAAAGATTTTGATGTGATTTCTTTTTCAGCAGAATTCGCAAAAATTAAAAGGGCTGTTTTTTGTGTTTTCATACTTATGCTACGGTGCCTTGGCAGCTACTTCCTGCACCAGCAGTACAACCATAGCAATGTTGAGAGATTACAATATTTCTGCCTTCAAGTAAATCTTCGTTATATTCTGATATGTGCTGCGATTTACCATTAACGGGTAGTTCTAACATTTGATTAAAATCACAATCAAACAAATAACCATCCCAACTTACAGAAAGCGTGTTGGTACACATTACGTTTTCTACAGCTGTTGGATTATAAGCTTCAACTAGCGAATACATGTAATCTTCATAATTTTCTGAAGCAATCAAATAGTCTAAAAACCGTGCTATGGGTAAATTTGTAATAGCAAAAAGATTATGAAAATTAATGCCAAAATCTTCCATTAGGGCTTTCTTAAAATCTTTTTCCATTGCCATTTGGTCGCCCGGTAAAAAAGCGCCAGATGGATTGTACACCAAATCTAGACGTAAACTACTATCTGGCATGCCGTAGCCTACTGCGTTTAGCTCTTGTAATGCTTTTATTGATTTATCAAAAACACCATCACCTCTTTGTTTATCTGTTTTTCCACGAGTCCAATGCGGCATAGAGCTTACTACGTGTACATTATGTTTTTTAAAGAATTCTGGTAAATCGTAATATTTTTTATTTGCTCTAATAATTGTCAAATTAGAACGTACAATAAAATCTTTAATTCCTGCTTTAGCAGCCTCTTCTACAAACCAACGAAAATCTGGATTCATTTCTGGAGCACCGCCTGTTAAATCAAGCGTATGCGCACCTGTGTTTTTAATAACTTCTAGACATTGACGCATGGTATCTCGCGTCATAATTTCTTTTCGGTCTGGTCCTGCATCTACATGGCAATGGTCGCATACTTGGTTACACATATAACCAACATTAATTTGTAGGATTTCCAGTTTTTTAGCTTTCAGCGGAAACTGATTGGTCTCCGCAATTTTATCTCTAAACGTTGGTAGCTCTCCATTTTTAAAAATACCGTTAGATAGAATTTCTAATTGCCTATTGCTTTTTGCTAAATCGCTATCGCGTTTTTGTAGTGATTTTGTTGCCATTAAGTATATTTTACTAATATATAGTTCTTACGTAATTAAAGTAGTTCTGGTTTTGCGTTAGGGATTAAACGGTATGTTTAAACTCTCTAACCTAGCAAGTTCGGGAGGTCGTGATATGTTTACATTCACGAATTCATTAATTTAAAATGTAAATCAATAAGTAATGCCCAACTTTTGTGGTAACGCCCAAGTACTACCCGTCTAATTTATTTACTTTATTCATCATTTGTACACCGTGTACTAAGGTTGCGCCACTTTTTATGGCTGCACCTACATGTATGGCTTCCATCATTTCTTCTTTGGTTACACCACGTTGCAACCCATCTTTAGTGTAGGCATCTATACAGTAGGGGCATTGCTCGGTATGTGCTACAGCCAATGCAATTAAAGATTTTTCGCGGGCAGTAAGTGCACCTTCTTCAAAAACTTTACCGTAATACTCAAAAAATGTATTGCCTAATTCTTCGCTCCATTCTGTGATTTTTCCAAATTTTCTAAGATCTGCAGGATCGTAATATGTTTTTTGCATGTTAGTTTTTTTAGGTAAATATAAACATATAGCTTAATTAGTCGTTAAATTATGGCATACTTAACATAAAAAGTAATAAATTTCACTACTTAAACTTTTCGTAAAATAAGCGTGTGTATTTTACTATTTTAAGAAAAAACAAGGGTCGATTTTTTAACTTTCAGAATTCAATTTTTTTAAAACAAATTACGTGTATTATATAGGATATGATTTGGGAAGCTCCTCTGTAAAAGTATCAATTGTAGATGCTAAAACGGGAACAAATGTGGTAACGCTTAACGAGCCAACCAACGAAATGGAAATTGTAGCGCCACAACAAAATTGGGCAGAACAAGACCCAAACATGTGGTGGAATTACGTGTGTATTGCCACTAAACGTGCCATTAAAGAAGCTAATATTGATGCTTCTAAAATTGAGGCCATTGGTATTTCTTACCAAATGCACGGGCTTGTTATTGTAGATAAAACTGGGGCGCCTTTAAGAAACTCAATTATTTGGTGCGATAGTCGTGCTGTTGCTATAGGTAATGCCGCTTTTGATGCTTTGGGTGAAGACCAATGTATGGAAAAACTATTAAATTCTCCAGGGAATTTTACGGCCTCTAAGCTAAAGTGGGTGCGCGATAACGAACCAAAAATTTACAGCAAAATAGATAAATACATGCTACCGGGCGATTTTATTGCAATGAAATTAACGGGCGTTATAAACACTACAAAAAATGGCTTGTCTGAAGGCATGCTTTGGGATTATAAAACCGATACGGTGGCCAATTGGTTGTTAGAACATTATGATATTGATACCGCATTAACTCCAGATATAGTTGAGAATTTTACAACACAAAGTAACGTAAACAATGCAGGGGCAGAGGCCACAGGGTTGCCACAAGGTATCCCTGTAACCTATCGTGCGGGCGATCAGCCTAATAACGCCCTGTCTTTAAACGTATTTAATCATGGCGAAGTAGCAGCAACTGGCGGAACATCTGGTGTTGTGTATGCAGTAACTAACGTGTTAAAATCTAAAGAATCGTCTAGAATTAACCATTTTGCGCACGTTAATTATACCAAGCAAAATGCCACGTTAGGAAAACTACTGTGCATTAACGGTGCAGGCATACAATACCGCTGGTTAAAAGACAATTTAGCCTCAAATTCTTATGAAGCTATGAACCAAAAAGCTGAGGTTGTACCAGTAGGAGCCGAGGGTGTATGTGTTATCCCCTTTGGCAATGGTGCAGAGCGTATGTTTAATAACAAAGTTGTAGGCACGCACATCTCTAATTTAAATTTAAACACCCATAGCGAAGGGCACTTATGTCGCGCTGCGCTAGAAGGTATCGCGTTTTCGTTCGTGTACGGTATGGATATTTTAAAAGCAGACAATGCAGAAATAAATGTAATACGCGCCGGTAACGATAACCTGTTTCGCTCAGAAATTTTCTCAAATACCGTAGCTACATTAATTGGTCACGAAATAGAAATTTACAACACCACAGGCGCCATAGGTGCAGCACGTGCCGCAGGATTAACCGATGGTGATTTTAAAAAGTTTGGAGACAATATTACAGCAAACGATCATGTGATGACTTACAAACCCTTGGGCAACAAAGCACCTTACCAAGAGGCTTACAATAATTGGAAAAAAGCATTAAACAACGTGCTAGAAAGATAATATTTTGGGCGTTACCCACTTTTGCTTTTAATGGCAAAAGTGCGTCGGGCTTTCCGCTATATCTTTTGCAAAAAAGCAAAAGGATGCCGCTACAATCCCTAACGCAAAAAACACATAATACTTTAAATACACATATATAAATACATTAACAACAACATAAATTATAACAAATGGCAATTATAGGAAACAAAGAATACTTTAAAGGTATAGCCGATATTAAATTTGAAGGTAAAGAATCAGATAATCCTTTAGCATTTAAATACTACAACCCAGAGCAAGTAGTAGCAGGAAAAACAATGCGCGAGCATTTTAGATTTGCAGTAGCCTATTGGCACACATTCTGTGGCCAAGGTGCAGATCCATTCGGACCAGGAACACAAAGTTTTGAGTGGGATAAAGCTAACGATCCCATACAAGCCGCAAAAGATAAAGCCGATGCTGCTTTTGAGTTTATCACAAAAATGGGATTCGATTATTTCTGTTTCCATGATTATGATTTAGTTGCAGAAGGTGCAACGCTTGCCGAATCAGAAAAAAGACTAGCAGATATCACAGAATACCTAAAAGGTAAAAAAGCAGAATCTGGCGTTAAATTACTTTGGGGAACAGCAAACTGTTTTTCAAACCCAAGATACATGAATGGTGCAGCAACCAATCCAGAATTTAATGTTGTAGCACGAGCAGGCGCGCAAATAAAATTAGCACTAGATGCTACAATAGCATTAGATGGTGAAAACTACGTATTCTGGGGTGGGCGTGAAGGTTACATGTCTTTATTAAATACAGATATGGG
>CALDUF010000122.1 GCA_937923515.1 uncultured Flavobacteriaceae bacterium | reverse complement strand
GCCATTCTCCATTTTTGACGGAATAATAAAAGTACTGCAGAAATTAACGTTCCTGCGTGACCGATACCTACCCACCAAACAAAGTTAGTAATATCCCAAGCCCAGTTTACTGTTTTGTTAAGACCCCAAGTTCCTATTCCTGTAGATACAGTGTAAATGATACACCCTATTCCCCAAAGGAAAGCTGTAAGTGCAATACCAAAAACTATCCACCATTGCTTATTGGCTCTTCCTTCAACAGGTTTTGCAACATCCACAGTAACGTCGTGGTATGATTTTTCTCCTGTAACTAAAGGTCTTCTAATAGGTGCTTCGTAATGAGACGCCATAATTATATAATTGATTCTTTAATTCGATTTATACTTCTGTTGTATTTCTTACTTTGGTGTGGTACATCACATTAGGTTTTGTACCAACATGCTCTAATAAATGATACATACGATCATCTTCTGTAAGTTTTGCAACCTTACTTTCTTTATCGTTAATATCTCCAAATAGCATTGCACCATTACTACATGCTGCTGAACATGCTGTTTGGAATTCTCCATCTTTAATTACACGTCCGTCGCGTTTAGCATCAAGAATTGTTTTTTGTGTTTTTTGAATACACATAGAACATTTTTCCATAACACCTCTAGAACGCACTACAACATCTGGGTTTAATACCATACGCCCTAAATCATCATTCATATAGTAATCAAACTCATCATTACCATTGTACAAGAACCAGTTGAAACGACGTACTTTATAAGGACAGTTGTTTGCACAATATCTTGTACCCACACAGCGGTTATATGCCATATGGTTTTGCCCTTGACGGCTATGTACTGTTGCCGCTACTGGACAAACTGTTTCACAAGGCGCGTGATTACAATGCTGACACATTACAGGTTGGAATGCTACTTGAGGATTCGCAGATGGGTCTTCCATTTCGCCAAATCCACCAAGAGATCCTTTATCTCCCCATAATCCAGAGAATTCTTCTTTCTTAGTATCATCTGCTTCAAATGTTTCAGCAGAAGAATAATATCTATCTATACGTAACCAATGCATATCACGGCTACGGCGTACTTCACTTTTACCAACTACAGGTACGTTATTTTCAGAATGACAAGCTATTACACAAGCACCACATCCTGTACAGGCATTTAAATCTATAGAAAGGTTGAAATGATGCCCAATTGAGCGGTCAAATTCATCCCATAAATCAACTTCTGGAGATGTTACAGGAGTTTCTTCGTGATTTAAAGATACCACTGGTATTGGATTCCAATGTTTTTTATCTTTTGTATTAAATACTTCTAATGTTGTTTCTCTAACAATATCGCCACGTCCCATTAAGGTGTTATGCAATTGTACACAAGCAAACTCATGAGTACCAGCTGCAGCTTCTACAGTTACGTTTTGAACTTTACTGAAGTTTTGATATAATGGATACGCATTAACACCTGTTTGCATTTCTGCTTTCAAACCTAGTGTCTTACCATAACCTAACGCCAAACCTACTGAACCTTTAGCTTGCCCTGGCTGAATAATTACAGGAACGGTTACCGAAGTACCATTTACAGTAACTTTCGCGTAGTTACTATTTAATCCACCATTAGCTACATTCTCGTTGGTTAACCCTAATGCTTCTGCATCTGCTTTTGATACTGTTAAGTAATTATCCCAAGAAGTTCTGGTAATAGGATCTGGAAATTCTTGTAACCATGGGTTGTTGGCTTGTTGCCCATCACCCATACCTACTTTTGTATATAACGTAAGTTCTAATCCGTTAGACTTAGCTGAATTTGCTAGCGCTCTTGCCGCATTTCCAGAAGTAGCCTCAGTCTCTAATTCATCAATTGACGCAGTTTCCTCGGCTATTGCGCCAACATAAACACCATCGTGTAATGCCTTGTTAAAAGAACTACTCCCTAAAATATTAGAACCCCAAGTTGCTTTGATATAATCGTGATATGAACTTGTATTTCCTGTCCATTTCAATAAGCCTTCTTGAAATTGTCTTGTGTCAAATAAAGGACGAATGGTTGGTTGTGTTAACCCGTAATGCCCTTTCTTTAATTCTACATCACCCCAAGACTCTAAATAATGAGGTGCTGCCGCTATATATTGACAAGCCGTAGCAGTTTCATCTTCTTTTTGAGAAAACGCTACAGATAATGTCGTGTTTTTTAAACCTTCAAGGAAATCTGCTGCGTTAGGCAATGTATAAGCAGGATTTACACCGCTAATAATAATTGCTCCAATCTTCCCATCTTTCATGTCAGCTATTAACTGCATAACAGCTTTATCGCTTCCTTGTCTTGTTTTAATTGGCGATTTTGTATCGAAAGCTTTACTTCCTAAAGCTTCATTTATTTCTAAAACAACCATTTGCGCATTCACATCTTGAATACCAGTTACAACTACACCTTTACTTCCAGCTTTCTTTAACTCTGATGCTGCTTTAGCAACAGCTTCATTAATATGTTCTGGTAAATCTGTAGCCACAGAACCACCAACAACTAAACTAGATAATTTTGCTAAAACTTGTTTTTGTTGCGTTGGCGTTAACGGCACACGCTTATCGGCGTTAGCACCAGTTAAACTCATATTGGATTCGAACTGAATGTGGCGTGACATTTTACCTTGATTTGGAATTCTAGTTTTAGAATATCCTGAATCGAAACCGCCACCTTGCCAGTCGCTTAAGAAATCTGCTCCAACTGAAACAATAGTCATAGCCTTAGAGAAATCATAATTTGCTAAAGCTCTTTCTCCATATTTATTTTGAAATGCATCTAATCCAGCAGATTCTGAAACAGCATCATACTGAACATGACTAACATTACCGAATTTTTCTGAAAACTCGGCTACTAACTTGTTTGTAGAAGGACTAGCATACGTTTGTGTTAATAACACAATAGGTTTGTTTGCCGCTGCTACTTCTGTTAATGTTTTTGATGTTTCTGCATCAAAAGTATCCCAAGAAATAGCTGCACCGCCTTTTGTAGGCGCTTTTACTCTCAAACTATCATATAATCCTAAAACAGAAGCATGCACTCTAGCATTAGCACTACCATTGGTAGCTGCCATACTATTATTTTCTATTTTGATAGGACGACCTTCTCGAGTTTTTACTAAAACACTTGCAAAATCAAAACCATCAGCAATTGTAGTTGCGTAATAGTTAGCAACACCAGGAACTATTTCCGTTGGTTGCACTATGTAAGGAATTGATTTTTTTACTGGCCCTTCACAAGCTGCTAATGAAGCTGCAGCGGTTGTAAAGCCAACATATTTTAAGAAATCACGACGTGATGTAGAAGTTGCCTCTAATGTATCTTTATCACCTAAAAATTCATCTGTAGGTATTTCTTCAACAAATTCGTTTTGTTTTAGCGTCTCAACAATAGAGCTATTTTCGTTTAGCTCTTCAACACTTTTCCAGTATTTCTTGTTTGATGACATATTGTTTACTAGTTATTAATTGTTAGTTTTAGTTATTAGAATTTCTACTAAACTAAAACTGAATCTTTTTTATTAATAATGGCACTTACCACATTCTAAACCACCCATTTGAGCAGCTGTTAAATCCTCTACACCATACTTCTTAGATAATTCTTCATGAATTTTCTCGTAATATGCATTGTCTTTAACTGCAACGTTAGTTTCTCTATGACAGTTAATACACCAACCCATAGTTAATGGCGCATGCTGATACATTATCTCCATTTCCTCTACTGGTCCGTGACACGTTTGACATTCTACACCAGCCACAGTTACGTGTTGCGAGTGATTAAAATATGCAAAGTCTGGCAAATTATGTATTCTAATCCATTTTACTGGCTTCGTATCTCCTGTGTATTTTTGATTGGCATCATCCCAACCTACTGCCGCATACAACTTTTTAATTTCGGCATTATAATCTACACCATACTCTCTTAAACCTTCTTGCTGCGTTTCTTCAGCTACTTGATAAATTGATTTATGACAGTTCATACACACATTTAGCGATGGAATTCCTGAATGCTTACTTACTCTTGCAGAAGAGTGACAGTATTTACAATCGATACCATTTTCACCAGCGTGTATTCTATGTGAATAGTGAATAGGTTGCACTGGCTCATATCCTTGATCTACACCTATTTGAGATAAATAACCGTACACAAAGTAAGCACTAGATAGTAAAAAGAATATCGCAACAACAATCATTAAAAATTGATTTTGCACAAAGGCTTTCCAAAGCGGTGTTCTTTTAGTAGGTTTTTCAACCGCTATGTTTTGAGCAGATGCAAATCGACGTAATGTTTTGTTAACCAAAAACAACCCAATAGCAAGTAATGCAAATAATACCGCTAAGGCACCTAAAATGATGTTGTTAGACACACCGCCATTATTAGCTGTGGAAGTTTGTCCTCCTGGTGGTAATGGTGGTGGTGGAGTAGTTTTTTTCTCTTCAGCAGTGTAAGCTAAAATATTATCAATATCAGCCTCAGACAATTGCGGAAACGCCGTCATTGCAGCACCATTGTACTCCTTGTAAATTTTGTTGGCGTAAGCATCGCCAGATTTAATTAAACCAGCACTGTTACGTATCCACTTATACAACCATGCTCTATCTAAACCCTCTTCTTCTGATAAACGCGTCTCTACATTGCGTAATGCAGGACCAGTCATCTTTTTGTCTAATTGATGACATGCCGCACAATTTGCATTAAATAAAGATTTTCCTTTAGCAGGATCTCCTTCTTGAGCCGAAATTGCAGTAGTAAACGCTAATAATACAATTAAGCCTAAATGGAGAATCGAATTGCTTAACTTTCGGTGTATCACCTGTTTCATATTGTTAGTTATATTAACTTCTAAACTTTGGTATGATTTTTTCATATTTATTTGAAAAAACATAGCTATAAAATCTCCAGCAAAAGTAATACTTAAAGTCGATTTGTAAAATGTTAGCGAACTGTTAATTGTTAATTTAGAGAAGTTCTAAATAAGAAAAGATCTAAGATTTACGTTTATATCGTATACATTTGCATAAGTACAGTTAAAAAACAACAAAAATGCATATAAAACATACCATTACTACCCTAATTTTCGCAACGATTTTCTGTTATTTTGGAAACGCTCAAGAAGGTAAAATCTCTATAAATCAAGACCAAAGAATCAATAAATTACTTGATTTAAAGAAAGAAATGAATAGTAACGAAACCGATTCTAGACGCTACAAAATTCAAGTGTATTCTGGTAATAGAGGCGGCGCACAAAATGCACAAAATAATTTTTCTGAAACTTTTGGACAGTGGCGTCCTGTGATGCACTACGAAACACCCAATTTTAAGGTTTGGGCTGGTAACTTTAGTACTCGATTGGAGGCAGATAGAGCATTACAAAGAATAAAGCGAAAGTTTCCTGCGGCGTTTATTTTCAAACCTAAAAAAAGATAACTACCGAAAAACATTTTAATTTTTATTTCTTTTGATACTAAAGAAATTAGATATAAAAAAGCAATTATTAAAGCAAAAAACCAAAGAAGCTAGCTTCTTTGGTTTTTTTAATTATTTATAACTGTCGACCATACTACAGGGCGACACATTTTGAGGAAACAAATACTATTTGAGTTTCTTCTTCACCTCAACTTCGTGGAAAGCTTCAATAATATCACCTTCTTTTATGTCGTTGTAATTCTTCACTTGCATACCACAATCGTAACCTTTAGATACCTCTTTAGCATCGTCTTTAAATCGTTTTAACGACGCAAGTTCACCCGTGTAAACTACCACACCATCTCTAATCAAACGTATGCCAGAATTTCTAAATATCTTACCGTTGGTAACCATACATCCTGCAATACTACCTATTTTAGACACTTTAAATACTTGTCTAATTTCTGCCGTACCAGTAATTTCTTCTTTCAACTCTGGAGACAACATACCTTCCATAGCATCTTTAAGATCGTTAATAGCATCATAAATGATAGAGTATGTTCTAATATCGATTTCTTCCTTGTCTGCTATGTCTCTTGCATTTCCAACGGGACGCACATTAAATCCAACGATAATCGCATCGGAAGCCGAAGCTAATAACACATCACTTTCTGTAATTGCACCAACACCTTTGTGAAGGATGTTAACCTGAATTTCTTCAGTAGATAATTTTTGGAATGAATCTGTTAATGCCTCAACAGAACCATCCACATCACCTTTAAGGATAATATTTAATTCTTGGAAGTCACCAAGTGCAATACGGCGACCAATTTCATCGAGTGTGATATGACGTTGTGTTCTTACCGATTGCTCACGTTGTAATTGAGAACGTTTTGCAGCTATTTGTTTTGCTTCACGTTCGTCTTCAAATACGTTAAACTTATCACCTGCTTGTGGCGCACCATCTAAACCAAGAACAGATACTGGTGTTGATGGTCCAGCTTCTTGTATATCTTTTCCGCGCTCATCATGCATGGCTTTTACCTTACCACTATGCTGACCCGCTAATACATAATCGCCCACACGTAATGTACCTGCTTGAACTAAAACGGTAGATACATAACCACGACCTTTATCTAAAAATGCTTCTACAACAGTTCCTAGAGCAGGTTTATCAGGATTTGCTTTAAGCTCTAATAATTCAGCTTCAAGTAACACTTTTTCTAATAATTCTTTTACACCTGTACCAACTTTTGCAGATATGTCATGAGACTGTACTTTACCACCCCAATCTTCAACCAATAAATTCATATTAGCAAGACCTTCTTTAATCTTTTCAGGATTAGCGGCTGGTAAATCAATTTTATTTATTGCAAATACAATTGGCACTCCAGCAGCTTGTGCGTGAGAGATTGCTTCTTTGGTTTGCGGCATGATATCGTCATCTGCAGCAGCTACAATAATAGCTATATCGGTAACTTGAGCACCACGCGCACGCATTGCTGTAAATGCTTCGTGACCCGGTGTATCTAAAAATGCTATTTTTTGTCCGCCATCAAGTGTTACACCGTACGCACCAATGTGCTGTGTAATACCACCAGATTCTCCTGCAATTACATTCTCTTTACGGATGTAATCTAGTAGCGATGTTTTACCATGATCTACATGCCCCATAACTGTAACAATTGGTGCACGAGATTTTAAATCTTCTGGCTTATCTTCTACTTCTTCTATGGATTCTTCAATATCAGCAGTTACAAACTCTACTTCATAACCAAACTCTTCTGCTACGATAGATAATGTTTCAGCATCTAAACGCTGATTCATAGTTACCATCATCCCTAAAGACATACATGCAGATATAATTTCGGTTACACCAACATCCATCATGGTAGCAACTTCACTTGCGGTAACAAACTCTGTTACTTTAAGTATTTTACTCTCTGCTGCTTCAGCTTGTAATTCCTTTTCTGTTTGGTCTCTATGCTGATCTCTTTTCTCTCTACGATATTTGGCTCCTTTTCCTTTTGAAGATTTTCCTTGTAATTTTTCAAGTGTTTCTCTTACTTGTTTTTTTACATCTTCTTCACTAGGTTCTTCTTTAACAATATTTCTTCTACCTGTACCTTTGCCTTTAAATCTGTCGTTTCTATTACCGCCACCTCGTTGACCGCTACCTCCTGGACCTCCGGGGCTAGCCTTACTTATTCTACGACGTTTTTTCTTTGGATCCCCAGATGTGGCACCGGTTTTCTTTTCTTCTTTCTTCTTTTTAGGTTTGTTAAATTGACTTAAATCAATTTTATCACCTGCTATTTTAGGCCCTGTAAGTTTTTTGTACTGGGTTTTTACGTTTTCCTCTGGCGTAACCAATTCACCATCAACAACAATTTTTTTAGGTGTTACTTTTGGTGCTGTTGGTTTCTCCTCAGCAGATTTGGCAACAGGTTTTTCGGCTTGCTTTACCTCTTTTTTTGGCGCAACTGGCTTCTCCTCAGCTTTTACAGGTTCTGGCTTTTCAACTTGCGCTTCCTCAGCTTTTTCAATTGGTTTTTCAACCGCAGCTTCTTCAGGTTTTTTACCATCTAAATCTATCTTTCCAACAGTTTTAGGGCCAGAAAGTGTTTTTGCAGCCTTAACAACTTCTTCTTGCTTAGCTTTTTCAATGGCTTCTTGGGCTTTTTGCTTTTCTTCTAATTCTTTTTCACGCTTTATACGTAAATCTTCCTTTTCCTTTAGCTTAGCCTCACTAACTTTTTGCGACTTCATTTTTTTATTCGCATCCGTTTCGAATTCATCTGAAAGTACGTTGTACGTTTCTTCAGAAATTTTCGTTGTTGGCCGCTTCTCTATTTCTATGCCTTTGGAATCTAAAAATTCCACAGCACGATCTAAAGAAATGTTAAGCTCGCGTAAAACTTTATTTAATCTAATTGTGTCAGCCATAAATTGCCTTTAAAATCTCAAATATATTATTAATACCTATATTGTTAAAACTTCTGTTGAAATTAAGTAGGTATTAGTCTTCAAATTCTTCTTTAAGAATTCTAATAACATCATTTATTGTTTCTTCTTCTAAATCAGTTCTCTTAACTAAATCGTCAACATCCTGTTCTAGAACACTTTTTGCGGTATCTAATCCAGCTTTACTGAATTCTTTAATGATCCACTCTTCTATTTCATCAGAGAATTCTCTTAATTCTACATCTTCTTCTGCACCTTCTCTAAACACATCAATTTCGTAACCTGTTAATTGACCAGCCAAACGAATATTATGACCACCTCTACCAATGGCTTTACTTACTTCTTCTGGCTTAAGAATAACCTCTGCACGCTTAGTTTCCTCATCTAATTTTATAGATGTTACTCTTGCAGGACTTAAAGCTCTTGTTACAAATAGTTGTACGTTATTGGTATAGTTAATTACGTCAATATTTTCGTTTCCTAACTCACGTACAATACCGTGAATTCTAGAGCCTTTCATACCTACACAAGCGCCAACAGGATCTATTCTATCATCATAAGAATCTACTGCTACTTTTGCTTTTTCTCCTGGTATTCTCACTACTTTTTTAATGGTGATTAAACCATCAAATACTTCTGGTATTTCTTGCTCAAATAATTTTTCTAAAAATACTGGAGAACTTCTAGACATAATAATAGTTGGTTTTGCACCTTTAAGCTCAACTGAATCTATTACACCTCTAACGTTATCGCCTTTTCTAAAGAAATCTGAAGGAATCTGTCTGTCTTTTGGCAACACAATTTCGTTACCTTCGTCATCTAATAAAATTACTGCACGGTGGCGTATATGATGTACCTCGGCAGTATAAATCTCTCCTATTAAATCTTTAAATTGTTTGTATATTATAGTATTATCATGCTCATGGATTTTAGAAATTAAGTTTTGACGTAATGCTAAAATAGCGCGTCTTCCTAAGTCCACTAATTTTACTTCTTCAGATACATCTTCACCAACTTCAAAATCTGGCTCAATTTTTCTTGCTTCACTTAAGGAAATCTCTTGGTTATCGTCTTCTACTTCATCATCAGCAACTACAATACGATTTCTCCATATTTCTAAATCGCCTTTATCTGGATTCACAATAATATCAAAATTATCATCATCTCCAAATTTTCGTTTTAAGGCGCTTCTAAAAACATCTTCTAAAATCGCCATTAGCGTAACACGATCAATTAACTTATCGTCTTTGAATTCTGAAAAAGATTCAATTAACGCAACATTCTCCATAACTCTATTTGAATTAAAATTTAATCATAACTTTTGCTTCTACAATATCCTCGTAAGCCACATTGGCTTGTTTTTTTACAGTAACTTTACCTTTACCAACAGGTTTAGGCTCTCTAGTTTTCCACTCTAAAAGAATGGTGTCATCACTAGCTTCTGCTAAAACACCTTCTACAGTATCAGAGGCGGTTTTAACTTTTAAGGTTCTGTTTATGTGTCTTTTATACTGCCGCTTATTTACCAAGGGCGATGCAGCACCAGCTGACATTACTTCTAGAGAAAAATCTTGATCTTCTCTATCTAGATTATGCTCAATGGCTCTGCTTAAAAACATACAATCTTCTACTAAAACACCTTTATCGCCGTCTACTATTACTTTTATATGATTAGCAGCATTAACCTCAAAATCTATAACAAACAAATCTGGACGTTCTATCAACGCGGTATCCAATAAAGCTTGTACTGTATTTTTAAACATTTTTAGTATAAAAAGAGGGGACTTTTTGTCCCCTCATAATTAATTTCGCCTTTTCAACGCGGCAAATATAATATATTAAATTGATTTTTAAAGAATTTGCACCTGTTTTTTATAAGGTTAACGCATGATTATCTTTTAAAAAACTGTAGATTTTTGATCCGTATTATATTCAAACACAAAATGGATTAAAAAATAGATATGTTGTTACCAAAACACCACACCATTTAATCTTAAATCTAATTTGTTTCATCTAATTTTTAAACATTTTAAAAACACACTAAAGCCTCCTATATAATGAGAGGCGCAAAATTTTTTAGATGCTATTAACTAGACCAAAATCGTGTAAATAAAAAAGTCCTTACTTAAAACAGTAAGGACTTTATCAATTTTGTTGGCCCACTAGGGCTCGAACCTAGACTCTTTGGTACCAAAAACCAACGTGTTGCCAGTTACACCATAGGCCAATTTTAATTGAGGATGCAAATTTAGCACAAAGTTTTATTTGCACAAGATTTTTTTTAGAAAATTACCATTTTATAGGTTTTAAATTAAAAAAACGGTGGTTTACATATAATCTATAGGTACTAAAACCGTTAATGTTAAGGCTAGTATAATATTTATTCTTGTTTGATATTTATTGTTAAATTCGCCACAGCTAACAAAACATAAAACTTAAATGATGGATTTTAATTTTAAAAAATGGAACACTATTTTAGGTTGGTTCTCTTTTTTAATTGCATTAATTACATATAGCTTAACTGTAGAGCCAACGGTTAGTTTCTGGGATGCAGGAGAATATATTTTAACGTCTTCTAAATTGCAGGTAGGGCATCCACCTGGAGCACCTTTGTTTCAAATGCTTGGTGCTTTTTTCTCAACGTTTACCTTTGGAAACAACGAACTTATTGGCTGGATGATGAATATGATGAGTGCTGTTGCAAGTGCCTTTACTATTCTATTTATGTTTTGGACCATCACCTTACTACTTACAAAACTTGTATCACATTTAAATTCTGAAAAAAATAAGGATGTAAATACTACAACATCTCGCAATATCTCTAAATCTCAATACACTGCCATTTTAGGAAGCGGTTTAGTGGGTAGTTTAGCATTTGCATTTACCGATTCATTTTGGTTTAATGCTGTAGAAACCGAGGTTTATGCCATGGCAACACTTATTATGTCTGCCTTATTTTGGCTGGCACTACGTTGGGAACAAGATATGGATTCGCCCCGTGGCAATCGTTGGTTAATTCTTATTGCCTTTATTATTGGGTTATCCTTTGGGGTGCACTTTATGGGTTTACTAACTATTCCTGTTATTGGGCTTATTTACTATTTTAAAAATTACAAAACGGTTACCGTACAAAATTTTATTATCGCAAATGTTGTTTCAGTAGCAATTTTACTTTTCGTATTCAAATTACTTGCGCCAAATATTTTAAAGATTTTTAGTGTTTTTGAAATTTTCTTTGTGAATAGTATTGGGTTGCCATTTAATTCAGGATCTATTACAGCAGGCCTACTTTTAGTGGGTATTATTTTTTATGCTTTACGTTATACTCGTAAAAAAAGTTATGTACATCTAAATACTGGTATTTTGTGTTTAACTTTTGTTATTATTGGGTTTTCAACATGGTTAATGCTACCTATTCGCGCTAATGCAAATGTAGTTATTAACGAAAATAATCCTTCTAGTGCTAGAGAATTGCTAGCGTATTATAATTTAGAGCAATACCCCGAAACTCATTTATTTTACGGGCCACAGTTTACTGATATGTTTGCCTATTTAGACGAGAACAATCCTTATATAGACGACAAACCTAAATACGAAAAGGATGAGACAAAAGGCGAATATGTAATTGTTAACGATTATAAAGACGCTAAACAAAATTATAATTCTGATCATGCTTCTATTTTACCTAGAATGTGGAGTAGCGAACATGCAGAAAACTACATGAGGTTTACTGGCTTTCTAAAATTTAGATTGAAGGCGGAGTATCAAATGGAAAACAAATTACGCAAACTGGTTTCTGATTTTAGAAGTAACGTAGCAAAAGGTAACGTTGATTATTCAGATTATAATTCGTTTTTAAAACGCTACCAAAGTTATCTAGATATCGAAAAACCAGATTTAGCTAGCAATATTGTGTATTTATTTGAATACCAATTGGGCTACATGTATTGGCGTTACTTTATGTGGAACTTTACGGGCAGACAAGATGATATTCAAGGTAAACTGGATAACAACGGTAATTGGATAAGCGGCATAAAACCTATAGACGAGTGGCACTTAGGTTTATC
>CALDUF010000121.1 GCA_937923515.1 uncultured Flavobacteriaceae bacterium | reverse complement strand
AGGGCATCGCAATCTACATTGCCGTAAGGTGAAATTCGTCTAAACCTGTATTCATTAGTAGTTTCTGTAGCATACAATTCAAACCAAGCACCTGCAGCAATGCCACTTAACCATTGCGCATGTGCTGCTTTAGTCGTATTTTGTTTTGGTTGTAAAGTGCCAACAAAATTTGGTTGATGGTCTGGTAGTTTATCTAAAAAGTAGCGTAGATTTTGACTTTTTTGCGAACCTATAAATTCTGAAATCTCCCCTGTATCAGACACTTCATACACATAATCTTCAGTATCAGCAAGCAACACATTACCCACAGTGCTTGGGGTAAACCATTTAGAGTGAATTAAGTTTTTCTTAATCTTAACATTTGTAACAGAAGCAATTAAACTATCTGTTACAAAACGGGCGCAATTACATGCGCGTTTTGCAAATGCAGCATAACGTACAAAATGTTTTTGCTGCATACCTGTTATATAAGCTCTCGCTTTTTTATAATCTACGGTTTTACACACCGATGCTACCAATTTACCTTCACCATGTGTAAGTTTAGGGTGTGTAGCTAAAAACGTTAAAATATCGTCTAGATTTACAATGTTACCGTTTTCAATTTTGGCAACTAAAGGAAAATTTAGCTCATTATCCGTATCTCTACCACGCACTCTTCCATAAGGTTCGGGCGTAATATAGCGGCCAAAATCATGGTATTCTAAAACTCCTGTCGCTTTATCAATTAATACCAAAGCTGCATGACCAGCACGCAGATAATTTTTCTTTCCAATGCCAATAAATCGCAGCAACGGCGAGTACCACTCATCAGCAACCATTACCACGGTTGATGGGTAGGCCATTGTTATAATTATACCTGTATTAGCCATTAACGGGTTGCGGAAATTTAAAGGATTTAGAGGTTAACTCACCTTTTGCAAAATTATCGTGCTGTATTTTAGTTATAGCAGCACTTTTCTCTATTTGGGTAACACTTGTAGTTTTCACAAAACCTCTGTTCATAATAACACCATAATCTTCGTTACCAGCCCCTGCAGTTTTATGAAAGTTCATCAAGGTTTGAGCATCTAGCGTGTTTTTTACTTTAAAATCTTCAAACCACTGTTGCCTTTCAGCACGCATAGTAGCGTTATACAACGTAGAAGATGACCAAATTTTCGGTGCTAAAGGTAACTCTGTAAAGTGTTTTTGTTCGCCATCCCACACTAATTCAAAAAACTTCAAATTAGTATTCCAATCTGCAATAACTATTGTAAAGGGCTCAATAGCTTCAAAATTGTAACTATTAACCGTTTCAATAATAGCATTAGCCACCATTAATTGTTTAGCCACCACACCTCTACTTAATCGGTAAGAAGGCTTACGTTGATGTATTTCAAAACCGCCATTTAAAACACAAATTACACGTTTTTTTTCGCTTATACCTATCCAAGTGCCGCCAGATAATTCATCCTTTGGGAATAAAACTTCGGTAGCATCAATAGTATAAAACTCCGGAGCAATAGAAACACGATTTGGTGCTTCATCACGATTTGAGGTTAAAATAAAATCTGATTTTCCTTTCGGAACAATAGTTACTGTACACATAAAAATAGTAGTCTCTTACGAAGGCGCCAACTTACAAAAAATAAATAAAATCTAAATCAAATCAAACTCAGATAAAATAATAACCAAAAGTAATAACATTTGTAAAATTTAACGGGATTTTAAGGATTATTAGTGACACTTTGTAATTTAATAATTCTTAAATTTGCTTCAAATTCATTGAAAATTTTTTAACAAAAATACAGAAATCATGGGAAAAGGCTTTTTTAATGTACCAATTGCAGTCAATGAACCTGTTAAATCTTATGCTCCTGGAACACCAGAACGCGATGCCGTTTTAGAAGCTTACAATACAATGTTTAGTACTACTGTTGACGTGCCTATGTACATAAATGGCAAACAGGTAAGCACTGGAAATACCAGAACTATGTCGCCACCACACGACCATAAACACGTGGTTGGTACTTACCATATTGCAGAACAAAAGCATGTGGATGACGCTATTGCAACAGCATTAGAAGCCAGAAAAACGTGGAGCCAAATGCCTTGGGAACAACGCGCGGGCATCTTCCTAAAGGCGGCAGAACTTATTGCAGGACCTTACCGTGCAAAAATAAATGCTGCTACCATGATTGCGCAATCCAAAACCATTCACCAAGCTGAAATAGATGCGGCGTGCGAGTTTATAGACTTTCTACGCTTTAACGTGCAATTTATGACAGACATTTATATGGAGCAACCAGAAAGCACAAGTGATGCCTGGAACCGTATAGAATACCGACCGTTAGAAGGTTTTACCTATGCCGTAACACCGTTTAACTTTACCGCCATTGCTGGAAATTTACCTGCATGTATGGCGCTTATGGGTAACGTTGTGGTTTGGAAACCTAGCGATAGCCAAATATACTCTGCAAAAGTAATTATGGACGTGTTTGAAGAAGCTGGCGTTCCTGCTGGTGTTATTAATGTTGTATTTGGCGATCCTGTTATGATTACAAATACCGTTTTAGCTAGTCCTGATTTTTCTGGATTACACTTTACAGGTTCTACTTATGTGTTTAAAGAACTTTGGAAACAAATAGGAAATAACATCCACAACTATAAAACCTACCCAAGAATTGTTGGAGAAACAGGTGGTAAAGATTTTATTATCGCACACCAATCAGCGCACCCAAAACAGGTGGCGACCGCAATTACTAGAGGTGCTTTTGAATTTCAGGGGCAAAAATGTAGTGCAGCTTCTCGTGCCTATATTCCACAAAGTTTATGGAATGCTGTTAAAAATTTTATTATTGAAGATGTGAATTCTTTTAAAATGGGGTCTCCTGCCGATATGCGAAATTTTATAACAGCGGTAATTCACGAAGGTTCATTTGATAAATTGGCAAAATATATTGACCAAGCTAAAGCAGACAAGGATGTTAAGATACTTGTGGGCGGTGGCTACGATAAAAGCAAAGGCTATTTTATTGAGCCCACTGTTTTAGTAACTACAAACCCAAAATATACAACTATGTGTACCGAACTTTTTGGGCCAGTAATTACTATTTACGTGTACGACGATGATGCGTATGCTGAAACCTTAAAATTGGTAGACAATACAAGCGAATACGCCTTAACAGGTGCTATTTTAGCGAAAGATAGATACGCTATTACACAGGCTACGGAAGCATTGCAAAACAGTGCTGGTAATTTTTATATTAACGACAAACCAACAGGAGCTGTTGTTGGCCAGCAACCTTTTGGAGGCGCTAGAGCTTCTGGAACAAACGACAAGGCTGGTAGCGCTCAAAACTTATTACGTTGGGTATCGCCAAGAATGATAAAAGAAACGTTTGTAACACCAACAGATTACAGATATCCGTTTTTAGGAGAATAGTATTATTGTTAAAGAATAGACAATCTATATAAGAGACAGTCTTTAAAGGCTGTCTCTTTTTATTAGGAGATCATCTAAAAAGATTTTATATCGTTTTAGTTAGAGCATTTATTAGTAAAATAAAGTAAAGTCTTATTTTGTCTTTAAAATTTCATTAGTTTTATACGTCAATTATCGTGGAATAGTTTTTGATACTTTATAAAACATTAAGAACAATACCTTTAAAGAATTGACGTTTAAAAACAGCATGAAAAAGTTAATACTCATTTTTCTACTTGTACCATTACTTAGTTTTGGGCAAGCCACAAAATTAGTTAGGCAAGCGCTTAGACTTGATAATCCCGAAGCACAAATAGCATTATTAAACCAAGCACTTGAAATTGATAACAAACATCTAGATGCGCTGTTCTACAGAGGAATTGCCAAATATAATCTTGAAGATTACGATGCTGCAATTTTAGATTTTACCAAAATAATTTTCTTTGAACCTGATGCGGATAGCTACTACAACCGTGGCAATTGTAAATATAATTTACAGGATTACGAAGGCGCACTTTTTGATTATGAAAAAGCTGTTGCGCTAGACCCTGATTTAATTGGCGCATATTTTAATTTGGGCAACGCTAAGTTTACATTGGAAGATTATAAAGGTGCTGTAGGAGCGTTTTCTAAGGTTGTTCGGTTTTTCCCAAACGATTACAACTCTTATAGTCAGCGTGCATTAGCATACATGGAATTGAAAAACTACAAACTTGCTTTTAAAGATTTTGGAGCTTGCATTTTGATAAGACCCAATAGCCAATCTTACTACAACCGTGGTTTTGCGCTCTTAGAAATTAATTATTACAAAGAAGCAAAGGATGATTTTCTAAAAGCCATCGCCAAAAACCCCAATAATACACCTGCCTATTTTTACTTAGGTGTAAGCCATTTTTTGCTAGGTGAATTTGAACAATCTATAAAAAGCTTAAGTGTAGCTACCACTAAAGATATAATGGATTATGATGCGCATTTTGGACTAGCAATGGCATATTATTATTCAGAAGATTTTGAAAACGCAAAAACACGATTTAAAAAAGCTAAGAGCATTCTTAATGCTTCTTCTAAAATAAATAACGCGTCTATTTTCAAAGACACGTATTGGCAAGTAAATGAAAAACCATTGTTTACCGACATGTATAAAAAATTGAGTGCGCTTTAAACTTTAAATTTTTTAGGCAGATACACTACTTTTTTTGTTTCAAAAAAGTCTTCACTATAGAAATCACTGATGTTATATAACTGTATGGTGGTGTAATCTTTAAGCTCCTCGGTTAAGTTGCCGCCTTTTAAATAAAGAATTCCATTTTTTAAACTGTTGTTTTGTTTTTTGGCTATTTTACCCTTGGTCCAATGCACAAAAGTTGGCATTGCAGCCACAGCACGACTTACTATAAAATCATAAGTTTCATTAACGGCCTCTACTCTAGTATGTGTTGTCTTTACGTTGGTAAGTCCTAAGCCTTCGGCCACTTCAGTTACTACTTTTAATTTTTTAGCAATACTATCTACCAAATGAAAATTGCAATTGGGAAACATTATAGCTAGAGGAATACCTGGAAAACCGCCTCCTGTGCCAACGTCCATAATTTGCGTACCGTCTGCAAAAGAGATTACCTTAGCTATGGCTAGTGAGTGCAGTACATGCCTTAAATACAATTCGTCAATATCTTTGCGAGACACTACGTTTATCTTTAAATTCCAGTCTTTATACAAACTTTCTAACTGTTTAAATTTAGAGATTTGATCTTCTGTGAGATTGGGAAAATATTTAAGAACTAACTCCATCTATGTTAAATTTTCAACAAAAATAGAGGTTTCACATATATATTTTTACATTAAAACGTTCTTTGTTACATTGATTAATATATATCTTTGCACAACGTATATTTATATATTTTTTATACGAACCATAAACTATTTACTATGAGTAAGCAAGCACTTTCATTTTCTAGAAAAGATCCTGCAAAGTTTTTTAAGACCTTGAATAAACGTGTTAACGATTACTTTAAAGAAAACAACGTTAAACGCACTGGCAATTGGAAATTATATCTAAAGGCTATCGTAATGTTTGCATTACTAATTGTGCCGGTTGTATTAATATTAACTATAGACAGCTTACCTGGTTGGGCGCAAATACTTGGTATGGTAATCGTAGGTATTGGTATGGCTGGTGTTGGTATGAATGTAATGCACGATGCAAACCACGGCTCGTTTTCTAGTAAAAAATGGGTAAATAAATTAATGGGTAGCAGTATTTACATTTTAGCTGGTAACGACTATAATTGGAAGGTACAACACAATGTACTGCACCACACTTACACAAACATACAAGGACACGATGAAGATATTGATGCTGGTAGAATCATTAGATTTTCTAAGCATGCAAAATGGTACAGCTTTCATAAATACCAAAAATATTATGCGTTTTTCTTATATGGTTTACTAACTGCAAATTGGGCCATTACTACAGATTTTACGCAAACATATCGCTATTTAAAACGTAAATTAGCTTATGGTAAAATGCCACATCCTGCTACACAATGGACAAAACTTATTATTGGTAAAATTGTATATTATTCTATTTGGGTAGTATTGCCATTATCTCTAGGTTTTAAATGGTGGGAAGTACTTATTGGCTTTTTAGTGATGCATTATACAGCGGGCATTATTTTAAGTGTTATTTTTCAATTAGCGCATGTAATGCCAAATACTGAAATGCCACTTCCTGATGCGCAAGGTAATATGAAAAACACTTGGGCCATTCATCAACTGTTTACTACATCTAACTTTTCTCCAAAAAGTAAGTTTGTAGAGTTTTATACTGGTGGGTTGAACAGACAAGTAGAGCATCATTTATTTTCGCACATTAGCCACATTCATTACAACAAATTAGCGCAAATAGTAAAAGAAACTGCTAAAGAATTTAGTTTGCCGTACAATGAGTACAATACTTTTATGCAAGCTGTTGCAGAACACTACAGACAATTAAAAGAACTAGGTCAAAAACCTAGCTTAGCTTAATTATAATTGACACAAAACAAATCATATTAAAATGCAAGTATTATCAGATAGGATATTAAACATGTCTACTTCTGCCACTTTAGCAATGGCAGCAAAAGCAAGAGAATTAAGAGGTGAAGGAAAAGACATTATAGGCTTAAGCCTTGGCGAACCAGATTTTAAAGTTCCTGATTTTATTAGAGACGCAGCTATTCAAGCTATAAATGATGGATATAACTCTTACACACCTGTTGATGGCTACGGAGAGTTAAAAGATGCTGTAATTAAAAAGTTTAAGCGCGATAATAATTTAATATACACACCTTCTCAAATTGTAGTGTCTACTGGAGCTAAACAGTGTTTAGCAAATGTTGCTGGTGTTATACTTAATGAAGGTGATGAAGTTATTTTACCATGCCCGTATTGGGTAAGCTACTCTGATATTGTAAAACTGTATGACGGTGTACCTGTTGAAGTAAAAACATCTATTAATACTGATTTTAAAATGACTGCGGAACAGTTAGAGGCTTCTATAACGCCAAAAACTAAAATGATGTGGTTTAGTTCGCCTTGTAACCCAAGCGGCTCTGTATATAGTAAAGAGGAATTGCAAGCACTTGTTAATGTTTTAGCAAAACATCCAAATATTTATGTTGTATCTGATGAGATTTACGAGCATATTAATTACGGAACAGATTATACCAGTATTGCTGAGTTTGATGAGATGTATGACAGAACCATAACCGTTAACGGCGTATCTAAAGCTTTTGCTATGACGGGATGGCGTATAGGATTTATAGGCGCACCTGAAAAAATTGCTAGAGCTTGTAATAAACTACAAGGACAAATGACTAGTGGTGCTAACTGTATCGCACAACGCTCGGTTATTGCTGCTTTAAATGAAGACCCATCGTGTGTAAAATACATGATAGATGAATTTAAAGTACGTCGCGATTTAATTTTAGATTTACTAAATGGTATTGAAGGCTTTAAATCTAACACGCCAGATGGTGCATTTTACGTGTTTCCTGATGTAACACATTTCTTTGGAAAAACATTAAAAGGACACAAAATAAATAATGCAACAGACTTCTCATTATTCTTGTTAGAAGAGGCT
>CALDUF010000120.1 GCA_937923515.1 uncultured Flavobacteriaceae bacterium | reverse complement strand
ACAATAAATACAAAAAAAGCGACACCGAAGATGTCGCTTATTTTGAACCTTATTATTTAAAAGATTTTGTGGCGTTAAAACCTAAATCTTAAATTAAGAATCTTTGTGTATTTCAACACTGTGTGGGTAAGGAATTTCAATTCCAGCTTTGTCAAGTGCTAATTTGCATTTTTCTATAGTACCAAAATATACATCCCAATAATCTGCCACTGTAGCATAAGGTCTTACAGCAAAATTAACAGAGCTATCAGCTAGTTCAGATACGTTAACTGATGGTGCTGGATCTTGTAAAACTTGCGGATTATCTGTCAATACTTTCATTAAAACATCTTTAGTTTGTTTAATATCAGCATCGTAACTTACACCAATTGTTAAGTCTACCCTTAGTTTACCTTCGGTGGTATAATTTGTAATATTTCCGTTTGAAAGTGCGCCATTAGGGATAATTACCTCTTTGTTGGTAGGTGTTACTATTTTAGTTGTAAAAATCTCAATTTCTTTAACAACCCCAAGTTCTCCTTGTGCTTCAATTAAATCTCCAATCTTTATAGGTTTAAAAATCATTAACAAGACGCCACCAGCAAAGTTTCCAAGAGATCCTTGTAAAGCCATACCTATCGCTAAACCAGCAGCAGCTAAAATTGCAGCAAATGATGTGGTTTCAACACCTAAAGTACCAAGTATTGTTAAAATTAAGATGATTTTAAAAACCCAACCAAGTAAGTTTAATAGAAACTTTTGTAGGCTTTCATCGTAATTCTTTTTAGCCATTACTTTTGATAGGCCTTTCATTATCTTTTTAATAATCCAAGAACCAATAATCCATATAATAATGGCTCCAATTATTTTGGGACCATAGTCTTTAACGAATTCCATACCAGTTTCAAGCCATTTTTGTGGGTCAGCGTTTTCTAAGTTTTCCATAAATTTTAGTTTTTTAAGTAATTACTTAGTTAAAAGTATTACCTAGTTTGTATGTGATTAATTAATTTTAAATAAAACAAAATATAAGTGTAATAATAGCAGGAATAGACTGTACTAAAAAACAATTTTATTTGTTTCGTAAATTAAGACCCATAAATACCAGTTATTGTCACACAAATTAGAAAAAATATTATAAATTCTTTGTTGTTAGTAATAAGTGAACAAACTAAACCAGAAACTATAAACCATTAAAAAGCTTAGTTTGCAGCTAGTACTTTTGAGTCTATTACAAATCGCTGTAGTTATAAACCAAATAATTTTATTGCTTTAAATGTTGTATATAAAAAACATTTAAAGCAATAAAAAATAAAAATGCGCTACAGCTACAAATGCAACTAGAATGGTAATTACGAACTTATTTATCTAATAAGGTAACAGCTTTTTTTACTTCTGAAACAGGCAATTTACAAGTTTTGTTTACACAAACGTATATTAGGGTTTGCTCTGGGTTATATCTGTTTTTTAGTAAAGGTAAATCGTTTTCAGTAGTGCTTCCAGCAATTAATTTATTGGGAATATAATAGTGATTAATCTCAGAGATTTTTTCGTTTGCTTTATTTCCTGCAACAACAACTTCATAAAACGGATTGGTATAATTCAACATCAAATCAAACCAATTAGAAAAAGCTATGGGGTATTTAAGCATCTCTGGTTTTACATTATTAAGCATGCGCATTGCTGTTTTTTCAAATGTTTTGTTATCAAAGTAATGCTGTAGCTTAAATAGATTTTTAGCCATTATTGAATTGCTAGACGGTATTACATTATCGTGATACACTATATTTCTAGAAACTAATGATGCGTCTTCGTTTGAGGTATAAAAAAACATATTGCTTTTTTCGTCATAAAAGTGATTAAAGGTGTACTGGGTTAAATCTCTAGCAGTAATTAACCATATGTCATTTAACGTTACTTCGTATAGTGCTATAAATGCTTCTATTACCGTGGCATAATCTTCCAGATAACCATTTATTTTACTTTCATTTTCTTTGTATGTATGGTTTAAGCCACCATCTGGCCTTAAAACTTTGGAGCTTAAAAATGCTGCATTTTTTTCTGCACTACTAAGGTAGGTTTCGTCTTTAAATACCCGGTATGCATCAACGTAAGCCTTTAGCATCAAACCGTTCCATGAGGTTAATGCTTTATCATCCATTCTTGGTTTTGGTCTCTTGTTTCTAATGCCTGCTAAGGTTACTTTCCAGTGGGCTTTCTTTTCATGTAATTGCTGTTTGGTTATATTGTGCTTTTCTAGAATTGTAGCATCATCATTCTTTCTAATCAACACATAATTATTCTTTTCCCAAAGGCCATAGTCGTTTATGTTATAGTAATCAGAAAACAGACTAAAATCCTCTTTTAAAGCAATCTTCAATGCTTCCTTTTGCCATACATAAAATGCACCTTCTTCTAAATGCCCTTCAGTATTAAAACTATCAGCATCAAATGAGGCGTAAAATGCGTTTTCAGAAGTGGTCATTTCATTTTTAATGAATTGCAAGGTTTCGGTAACAATATCTTTATATAGTGTGTCTTTAGTTAACAAGTATGCATCAGAATATAAACTTACCAATTGTGCATTGTCATAAAGCATTTTTTCAAAGTGAGGTATATGCCATTTGCCATCAGTAGAATATCGAGAAAAACCACCTGCAATGTGGTCGTAAATACCACCATAAGCCATTTTTTTAAGTGTAAGATTTACAAAATCTAGCAGCGTGCTATTGTTTGTTTGGTATGCATATCTCAACAGAAAATGATAGTTACTAGGCATCATAAATTTAGCTGCGCCCGTTGTGCCGCCAAACGTATTATCAAATGTTTTAGACCAGTTGTTTACTGCATTTTCTATAAATTGTTTTTCAAAAACGGGCGCATCGTTATTTACCGCAACTATTGCAATAGAATTTATACCGTTTTGAATGTTTTCAGCTTGCTCAATTAATGCGTTAGGGTTTTCTTTATAAAGCTTAGATATTTGAGTTAAAACAGTTACCCATTGTTCTTTTGGCAAGTAAGTGTCTCCCCAAATGGGTCTTCCGTCTGGCAACGCCACTACGTTAAGTGGCCACCCAGCGCTACCTTTCATTAACTGTACGGCGTTTATGTAAACTTGGTCAACATCTGGTCGTTCTTCTCTATCAACTTTAATGTTAATATAGTTGGTATTCATCACCTGAGCTACCAAACTATCCTCAAAACTTTCATGCTCCATAACATGGCACCAGTGGCAAGATGAGTAACCAACACTAATTAGCATTAGTTTATTTTCCGTTTTGGCTTTTTCAAGCGTAGCATCATTCCAAGCATGCCAATCTACAGGATTGTGTGCATGTTGTAATAAATACGGGCTGGTTTCTTTAATTAGTGCATTTGTGTACTTATGTTGGTTTTTTTTCTTAGTATTCTCACTTTTACAGCTTATTAGAATAATAAAAAACAATAGAGCAGTGTACTTCATGTATCAAAGTTAATTAAAACACGGGCATAAAAAAAGTGTTCATTTAGACGACTTCTAAATGAACACTTATTTTATAAAAGTTTGAAAAACTTATTTTACTTCAAACGTAATTTTTACGTTAACTCTAAAATCTGAAATTTCTCCACCGTTTACACTTGCACTTTGATCTTGTACATAAACTGAACGGATGTTTTTTACACTTTTAGAGGCTTGTGCAACCGCTTTTTTTGTAGCATCGTCCCAACTTTTTTCTGAATTTGCTAAAACTTCAATAACTTTTAATATTGCCATAATTTATTTGGTATTAATTAGATTTTATCTAAATATACTAATAAAGACACAACCTTTTTACATAGGTCACCCATTAATTGCTTCAACAACCTCTACTTTACCAGGTAACATTTGTTTTAGCATGTTTTCAATACCATTTTTTAAAGTAAATGTTGAAGATGGGCAACCACTACAAGCACCTTGTAGCATAACGCTAACACTTTTTGCATTAGCATCATAACCCATAAATTGAATGTTACCACCATCGCTTGCTACTGCTGGTTTAACGTATTCTTCAAGAATATTTACAATTTCTTTTGAAGTATCATCTAAACCTTCAAATTTTCTATCCAACTGTGGTGTTGCAACTTTAAGTTGTTCGGCAGCTTCAGGAAGTACAATCTCTTTGCCGTCCGCAATAAAATTTCTAATAAAATCTCTAACCTCTACAGTTATATCCTGCCATTCTGCCATATCGTATTTAGTTACCGAAACATAGTTGTCTTCAATAAATACGCTTTTTACAAAAGGAAAGTGAAATAATTCAGAAGCTAAAGGCGATAGTTTTGCTTCGTCAATAGATGTAAACTCAAATAAGGCTGTTACTATTTTTTTATTCGCTACAAACTTCATAACCGCTGGGTTTGGCGTAGCTTCAGCATAAACCGTTACAGGTGTTTGCTTTTTTGGTGTAGCGTCTTCAGTAATAACACTGCCACCGTCATTTAAGTAAGCTTCAATTTGTTGTGCTACTTCATCTTGCACGTCGTTCCACTCCACAATATCATAGCGTTCTACAGCCACAAAATTTCCTGAGATGTATACTTTTTTCACAAAAGGCAGGTAAAATAATTGCTGCGCTAAAGGTGAAGATTTAGCCTCATCTATGTTATTAAATTCAAAACTCTGGTGTTTTGTAATAAACTGATTAACTTCGAATTTTACAATACTTATGTTTGATGTTTCTTGCACAGAAACCTTGAAATTACTCATTTTGGCTATTTTTTAGCAAAAATACTAAAAGAAAAGCTAGTTATGTATATATTTGAGTTTAGTTACGTATTATACATAAAATTTTTTATGATAGTAAACGTTTACTAAACACCAGTTTACCTTGATACAATAACCTATGAAATTGAAATATACTTTTTTATTGCTAGTTGGAATGTTATGTATTCCAGCCATTGATGCACAAGAAGGCCTTCCAATATATACAGATTATTTAACGGACAATTATTATTTAATTCATCCCTCTATGGCTGGTGCTGCTAATTGTGCTAAGGTGAGATTAACTGGTAGACAGCAATGGTTTGGGAATGATGATGCACCTCGTTTAACAACCTTGAGTATTAACGGCCGTATAGGTGATTCTCAATCTGGTATTGGAGGTATTTTGTATACAGATAAAAACGGATTTCATTCTCAAAATGGTGCTTACTTAACGTATGCGCACCACTTATTATTTTCTAGAAGTGAAGTAGATTTAAATATGTTATCATTTGGTTTAAGTGCTGGGTTTATCCAGTATCAGCTTGATGAAACAACGTTTCCTTTTGATGGACAAGACCCAATAGTACAAGGTGTAGTACAAAGTGCTACTAATTTTAATATCGATTTTGGATTTTCATACCAATATTTAGATTTTTATGCACACGGTACGATAAAGAATGTGCTTAAAAACGAAGGTATTAATAATGATATTTTAATTACCAATAATCTAAGACGTTACTTATTATCTGTTGGAGGTGTGTTTGGAAAATTAGGTAGCGCATGGAGTTTTGAACCCTCAGTGATGTTTCAGTATAGAGATGGTACTAGAGAATCTATGGTAGATTTTAATGCTAAGGCCTATAAACAAATGGATTTTGGAACACTTTGGGGAGGTTTATCATACCGCCAAAGTTTAGATGGCGCACAGTTTGTTAGTAACGGTAATACCGTAAGAAGTCAAAAACTGCAACAATTTACACCAATTTTAGGTTTAAATTATAATCAATTTATGTTTGCTTACACCTACACCTATCAATCAAATGCAGTTGTATTTACCAATGGTGGTTTTCATCAAATTACTTTAGGTTATAACTTTAGTTGTAGAAGAAAACGTTACGAATGTAATTGTCCTGCAGTAAATTAAAACAAAGTATGTTATAACGAGAAAGTACAACGTGGCAATCTTTTGTTTTTAAAGGCTACTACGTGTATACTTTCATCGAAATAACTAAAATTTACCACGTATATTTTTTCTTTTTGGCTTGCGTTTTTATAGCTTTAGTCATAGCATTTTCCAGACTGTTTGTAGTTTTACTTTGCCTTTCAGAAACATAAATTCTACGTTTTTTATTAAGTTCTTGTATTTCCTTTTGAATGCTATTGCGCTCCTTTTGCATGTTTGCAACATAGGTTTTTATACTTGCTATAGATTTGTTTTTTAGCGCCTCGGGTAGTGCGTCTTTTTCGAGATCTTCAATGGCTACTTTCTTTTCCTTAACAGCATCTACCAAATCCCAAGTTGTATTTTTGTATAAATGAGAACTCTTGCTTACAGTTCTACTTACAGCGTTTGCTTTACTGTAACCACTGGCATTCGTATCCTGTTCAGCTTGCATAGCTATTTTATCATTACCATATTTACCATAGGCAATATACGTTTTGTTTAATTTAATATTAAGTTGAAGAATTAGGTCGTCATATGGCGAGGCTATATGCACAGTTGCTTTATTATGATTTATCGCCATATAATCTCCTTGCGTTAAATCTGCACCTTTTTTCCAATACGTAGAAACCCCTTGTTTATAATCTCCACAAAAAATAGTGTTTACCGTTACATCTTTTTCTTTTGCATTAATTGAAGCGTCTTGGTAGTTAACTTTACCTTGGGTAAAAGGTTCGTTACCTGCAATAAAAATCAGTTTTAAATCATCAGGGTTTTTACCCCAGTTTAGCTGGTTTAGTGAGGTTTGAATAACTTGCCCACAAAATTCATTACCGCCATTTGTAGTTAATGAAAATAGTTCTTTTGAGATATCATCTAAATCGCTACTAAAAGATAAAACCTGACGAATATAACCTTCTTCACTATGTAACCTGTCATTACCATATTCATATAGAGCAATTTCTAAATTAGGTTTATCATTGCCACATTTTGCATACGATAACTCATTTACAATTTCCCAAAGTTGTGCTTTGGCTTGGTCTATCAACCCATCCATACTATTGCTAGTATCTAATAATAGGGCAACTTTTATAAACTGTTTGTTAGGGTTGTGGTGTTCAGTCTCAACGTTACGCATAGCAAGGTTTTGTTTTTTGTCTTTTGCATTACATGCGGTAATGCTTAAAATACTTAGCGCAAGCACTAGCGTTTTCAATTGTGTTTTCATGATGTTTTGTTTTTTTTGATTAACAGCGTAAACCTATCATTAAAGTATTTTAAAAAAAAAGCGTAATGCGTAAACGGTACGTTTCAATACGCAAACGCATCATATAAATGCGTGAAGCATAATATGTAGTGAGTTAAACAGGTGTTTTTTTGAGTAGTGGCATTTTAATATACCAGCGAAAGTGCGTAAGTTTAACTATTCTAAATTATACTATGCATCTTAGATTAAAATATCTACTATTTATAATACCCATGTGTTTTTGCTTCGGCATAAATGCACAAATAGATATTTTAAACAATTCACCCAGATTTACTGTTCGTGGCTCTGTAGTAGAAGAAGATACAAGAGAAGGTGTGGCAAATGTAAATATTCAAGTAAATGGCGGCGCATATACCACCACAGATAGTTTTGGAGATTTTAGAATAGAAGTTAGAAAAGGCGACGAATTAACTATAAGGCATAAAGATTTTGAAACCATATATTACACCATACAAAGTAACGAGCGCATTCTTGTAGAAGTAGAACCAAATGATGAAGACGCATTTTCAAGTTTACGATCAAAATCCCAAAAGGCAGCGGCGTTTAATTCGTATATAGATTCTGCCGAAACCTACTTAAAAAAAGATGCCAAAAAAAGTATTCAATTTGTTGGTGATGCTTTAGAAGTTAGCAGGTCTAAAAAAGAAAATGGCGATGCTTACGAGGTTTTGGGAGATATTTATATGTTTTGGAAACAGTATGATTTGGCAGTTTCAAATTATACTATAAGCTTGCAAAGTAAAGCCAGCAACCAAACGCGGTTAAAACTAGCAAATGGTTACCGTTTAAACGAAAATTACCAAGAAAGTATTAAGGAGTTTAACACTATTGATAAACGTTCGCTATCAAACTACCAGCAAGTATCTTTAAACGAAGGCTTGGGCGATGTTTACAAAAGTACAGGTGAACTTAATAAAGCAATAGCGGCTTATAATGCGGGTTTAAAAATTGCCCAAAAGCATTTAATTACACCAAAGGTAACCGACTTAAATTCTAAAATAGCTGAAGCTTATAGTAGTAAAGGTGAAGAACAGGAAGCAGAACAATACTTTGATAAGTCGCTAGAATTGGCCAACACGCAAAATAAAAAAAGAGCAATAGAAGAGAAGGTAAAGGTGGCCGATTTTCAAAATAAAGTAAATAATTTTTCAGATGAAATTGAATTAAGAAAGCAAGCACTAAATGATATAAATAGTATTGAAATTGAAACCGATTCTGTTATAAATAATGAAAGTACCTTAACGTCACAAAAACAGAAATATAGGATTGGTAAAGCCTATGCGCAGCAAAACGACTTTGGGAGTGCTATTGGTTTTCTAAAAGAAAGTATTGAAGAGGCAGAAACAAAAGAAGATTTAATTGTACAAAAAGATGCTACTAGAAAACTATCTGAATTGTATAGAACAACAGGAGATTATACCAAAGCGCTAGAAACCTATCAGGAGTATATGGAGGTTACTGATAAGTTATATCGAAAAAAAGAACAAGAAATATCGCAAGCAGCACGTTTTAGAAAAGATTTATCTACAAAACAAAACCGAATTACAACTTTAGAGAGCGATCGTGAGCTTTCAGAAAGTCAATACCAACTTACGGTAGAGCAATCTAAACGTCAAAAAACAATCATTTACTCACTTGTAGGCGGTGTTTTTTTATTATTGCTCGTTGCGTTTTTAATGTATAAATACATTCGTCAACAACGGTTAGCTAATAATTTATTAGCATTAAAATCGTTACGTAGCCAAATGAATCCGCATTTTATTTTCAATGCATTAAACTCTGTAAATAGCTTTATAGCTTCAAATGATGAACGAACAGCAAATACCTATTTAACCGACTTTTCCAAGTTAATGCGTGCCGTTTTAGAAAATAGTGAAGAAGACTTTATTCCGTTAGAAAAAGAAATAGAACTACTGCAATTGTACACGCAACTAGAACATTTTAGATTTCAAGATAAGTTTGATTACGCCATACATGTAGATGATAAAATAAAAGTAGATGATTTTGTGATTCCGCCAATGCTCTTGCAACCTTATATTGAAAACGCAGTATGGCATGGGTTGCGCTACAAAAAAGAAAAAGGCCAGCTTAATATTAATATTTCTCAAGATAAAAAAGATGAGATAAAAATAACGATTACCGATGATGGCATAGGGCGCAAACAATCTAAAGCATTAAAAACAAACCATCAAAAAAAACAGAACTCAAAAGGTATGGGCAATATTAAAAAACGTGTGGCTATTTTAAACGATATGTATAAAGATAAAGTAGATGTGTTTGTTGATGATTTTCAAGACGACGAAGATGCAGGTACAAAAGTAGTGGTAACCCTTAAAAGAGATTAAGAAACATCGCTAACATAGCGATAGTGGCGACTCATCATCTTATTTTGAAATTAATAGTGGTAATGATTTACGATTACAGCGCCTGCACTACGCTTTTAGAAGTGGCATAAAACATCTATTGAAGCGGTAAATGATAGTTAAATATAAAGAAAGGTTACATAGAGATGAAACTAACAGCAATAATAGTAGAAGACGAAGAAACCAGTAGGCAAATACTTAAAAACTATTTACAAAAATATTGCCCAAATATTAATGTAATAGGTGAAGCCGCAAACATAAATGAAGCGTTAGTTTTAATACGTAATACCGATTTAGATGTAGTGTTTCTAGATGTAGAAATGCCATACGGAAATGCCTTTGATTTGTTAGAAAAGATAGGCGACATCAACTTTGAAACTATTTTTGTAACTGCTTACAACCATTACGCTCTCGATGCTTTAAATGCTCACGCTTCTTATTACTTAATGAAACCTATTTCTATAAACGAATTGATAAAAGCTGTAGATTATGTAACCGATATAAAAATTAAAGAAAATGCGCTACAAGATGAAGTTATAGTATCTAAAACATCAAACATTAGCGGAAAAATTACAATACCACAACAAAGTGGGTTTGAAGTGCTAAATACATCAGATATTATGTACTGTAAAGCAGATGATAATTATACCGAGATTTATTTAAATAACAACAAAAGAAAAATAGTAAGCAAAACACTAAAATATTTTGAAGACGCGCTAAGTAATTCTAGTTTTGCACGCGTGCATAAATCATATTTAGTAAACGTAAACGAAGTTGTAAAATACCAAAAAGGAAAAGGTGGAAGCGTGGTGTTAAGTAACGGAAAAGAAATTATGGTATCTGCATCAAAAAAAGCAGATTTACTTTCCTATTTTAAGTAGAGATTTTTGGTGTTTTAGTGTAACAATCACTAATAGAGTATAACTATATTACCATAGCATTTCGTTTAATTTCGATGATTCACCGCAACCTTTAGCGAGAAGCAAAACGTAGAAAGTAAAAATAATATTAAGCGAACCTCTAAAACTATAGAGATTTCTTTTTTCAAACATATATATATGCCAGTAATTCAAACTGTAAGAGGAAAAACCCCAGAAATACCAAACGATTGTTTTATTGCCGAAAACGCCACTATAGTTGGAGACGTCACCATGGGGCAGCAATGTAGTATTTGGTTTAGTGCCGTAGTTCGTGGCGATGTTAACTACATAAAAATAGGCAATAAAGTAAACATTCAAGATGGTGCGGTAATACACGGCACTTACAAAACGGCACCTACAACAATTGGTAACAATGTATCAATAGGCCATAATGCCTTAGTACATGGCTGCACTATTCACGATAACGTTTTGGTTGGTATGGGTAGCATTATTATGGATGGTTGCGTTGTAGAATCTAACTGTATTATTGCAGCTGGTGCAGTGGTGCCTAAAAATACAATTATCAGGTCAGGTTCAATTTACGCAGGCGTGCCTGCTAAAAAAATAAAAGATATAAGTAAAGCACACATTTCAGGAGAAATTAACCGCATTGCAGATGCCTATATCAAGTATTCAAGTTGGTTTAAAGCATAGTTTTTTGGGCGTTACCACAAGGGTCGGGCTTTTCGCTATATCTTTTTAAAACAAATAACCTGTAGACGTCATTGCTAACAAAGTGAAGCAATCTCTTCAATTCAACCAGATTACTTCGTCGTGCCTCCTCGTAATGGCGGCTTATTTGCCAAGGTTTTAAAAAGGATGCCGCTACAATCCCTAACGCAAATTTGGCTGTGATTAAAATTGTAGAAAGTCTACATGAAACTTTTCGCCTAAAAGCGACTGCATAACTTCAACATCACCATTAGTATAAAATTCAATTTTAGGGCTTACTGTTTTAGTATTTAAAATATTATTTTGCTCTAAAACAGTTTTTGTTTGTCGCGCAACAGCTTCACCAGAGTCAATAATTTTTAGATGGTTTGGTAGTAATTCTAAAAGCATTGGGATGAGGTAAGGATAGTGTGTACAACCTAAAACTAAATAATCAATATTTGCGGCAAGCATAGGCTCTATATAGTGCAGCAACAACCTGCGCATATCTTCAGTATATAATTGCCCGCTTTCAATAAGTTCTACAATACCTTTACCCTCGCGTTCAATAATTGTAACATCACTAGCAAAACGGCCAGAAGTTTTAGAAAACAAAGCACTAGATAATGTGCCTTTAGTAGCTAAAATGCCAACAGCATTGGTTTTGGTAT
>CALDUF010000119.1 GCA_937923515.1 uncultured Flavobacteriaceae bacterium | reverse complement strand
GTTAAAGCTTTATCAAATACACGTACCTCATCTATCTCTCCATTGAAATACTGCTGATTTGATGTATTTCTTGAGATTCTTCCAACTTCAAAGTTACCAGTCCAACGACTTGTACAAAGTATCGTTTGCCCAATTTGGTTTGCTGCTGTAGAAGATGTTGATTGTTCGCCATCTATATATATTGTTTGATTACCATTTACACCATTAAATACACCTGTAACATGGTGCCACTCGTCATAGTTAACAGTTATACCGTTGGTTTCTCTTGTAAAACCAGAGGTAGTTCTGGTACCAAACATCAACCTGTTACCATTACGAACAAATAGTCTACAAGAGATATCTTCACCTGCAATAGTTACACTTGAAACACCAGCATTTGATGGGTCTATTTTTACCCAAGCCATTACTGTTACTTCATTTAAACCATTAAGCACTGAATTCCCGGACAAATAATCGTTTATACCATCAAAATCTATTGTAGCATTTGCTGGAGCTGGTATACATTCATTAAAATTTAATGATAATGTTTGTGTTCTACAACCATCACTTGTTGAGGCAACCACTGTATATATACCATAATCGCTATTAGTTATTATACCAATTGTGGTTCTAGGATCGGTACCATTAAAGGTAGATCCATCAGGAAAGGTCCAATCATAATTAACTCCAGTATATTGTCTTAAATAAAAAGGAAATGTCTCACCTAAAGGCGCACACGTTTCTCCTTCAAATGATAAACCTAGACCCACAGCAACAGGAGTTACCTGTGCAGAGCTTGAGTTACCACAATTATCTTCTATTCTTACTGCGTAAGTTAAGGCAGCATCTTGATTACTAAAATAACATTCTGTATTAGTAGCAATTACCTGATTATTTGCAGTATTTATTAAGCTATATGTAAAAGGCCCAACACCGCCTTCGGTTATTCCCGATACAGTAACAAAACCATTATTATTACATACGTAACTACTTAAAGGAGTTAATCTAGGCTGCTCGTAAGGTAGTACGCTAAACGTTTCAGAATCTATTCCACATCCAGAAAAGAAGTCGTATTCAATATAATAGTCTCCTGGTGCAACACTGTTAAATGTAGCAGGCCCAAAAAATGCAAATGCAGAACCTACTTGATTACCAGTACTTGCATTTCTAAGCCTATAACGTCTAAACCCGAAACCACCACTTGTATTTGTGGTTGTATTTACCTGAACTCTATGATCGTTTACGCAACCTTGAATAACGTTTATATCAAAAGTTACTTCTAAAGCGTCCTCAGCTTCAAATTCAAAAGCATGTGTATCTGTATTTCCACAAGCATCAGTTGCAGTTACCACATAATTACCTACAGTTAGTTCATTAAAAACATTTCCGTTTTTTGGTCCTGGATTTCCTGCAAAACTTGCTGGAAAAGTGGTTAACTCAAACGAAACAGGACCTGGAGCATCGTTGCTATTATACGATATAATAACAGATCCCATTCCTACATTACAAGTATCACCCTGGGCATCAGTACTCGGATTTATATCTACTGCAGCAAATTCTTCGTTACCGCTTCCAGAAAATACGGTACCACAACTATCTGTTACGGTATAATCATAATCTCCAAAAGGTAAGTCATCAAAATTACCTGTAGTATTTGTTAAGGGGCCTGTATATCCTGCGGGCGTATTTGTTAAAGTATAAATATAAGGTCCGTACATCCATCTAGGGCTTAAATTTAGATCAAAACCTGAACAGTCTTTATCTAAAACGAAAAAGAATACTCCATTATTAGGATTATTATAAGTATAAGTATCTGTTTGCCCACAAGTACTTGTGACAGAAAAAGTATAAGGTGCTTGGTCAATTGGTAATGTAAAATTACCCGTAGTATTTGAGGAGGCATAACCACTAGGTGCGCCTCCTACAACTTCATAAGTATAATTACCACCACCAAAAACATCAACGCTGTAAACCGCTTCAGTACAAGATATTCTATTTATGCCATTACCCCGTAAGTTTATACTAGGAGTTGATGAATTATTAATAGTTCGGTTTCTTGTTTGAAAGTCGCCACAAGCATCAAAAACTCTAATTCTATAGTTTCCTGAAGGTAAGTTGTTAAATGTATAATTTGTACTAGCGTCACTTATGGGTAAAGTAGCAGTGCCTGCTGGACCATTTATAATCTGGTATTGGTATGGACCAACACCGTCAGTAACATTAACAGAAATAGAACCTGTGCTTTCCCCTGGACAATTAGGTGCTGTAGAACTGGTTGTAAAATCTAATAACTCCGTTTCATCTACTACGGTAATATTACCAATAAAAATAGGGTTTGATGCATCTCCGGCATCTTCAACTCTAACCTCATAAACACCTGCATACAAATCGGGAAATGTAAATGTTGATGCATGAAATTGGTCTACTAAGGGATAAGTTTGCCCATTTGCTGTTGGGCCATCAGTTATTCTAAAAACATATAAACTTGGTGAACTTGTAGCACCGCTTGCTACGGCTGTTATAGATCCATTATTTGCACATGTTGCGGGTACCTGGGTTAATGTGACATTAACATCAAAATAAGATGTTTCTAGAGACAACTTTTTTGTAACATCAACATTTGTATTAGAAAAAATACCGTCGTCTTTAGTTACACTAAAAGCCAAACTGTAATTGACAAGAAGAGCAAAGAGCAATAATATTTTACTTCTAGTAAGTAATTTTGTTTCCATTAACGTAAATTTAGGTTAAGCTATATTAGGACACTAAAAACAACAAATAGTCACTAACTATTAGATGTAAGGGTGTGATAATACGTGTACTAACGTAAATTTTAGTTGAATGGAATTAATCTCAAATAGATAAGTATAACTGTTTGGAGGGAAGAAACTCATCTAATTATTATACAAATATATGTAAAAATCGTAGTATCTAACACAAAATCATCGATAAAAGTTTATTTTTTATCGGCAAAACACTTTTTGTGATGCATTTGACAGAAAAAAACTTAATTTATTTTGAATTTATAATTTTAAGGTCTTTATTTTAATTTTAGTATTAAGCTTAATCTTCTAGTAAATCATTGTGGGCATAGTGTCGCAAATCGCCTTTTACTAGTGAGCTTATAATTGTTGTACCATTTGAGTCATTATAATTTGATATTATACCAGAAGTATCTGCCTCAGTATACAATAAACATGAACTATTGTACAACTTAATTTCGCCATTAATATGTAAATAATCAGAAACTTTTATCCCTAAAGCTTGTTTAAGGCTACCAATTGTTAATACACTATTTGATGTATTAAAATCGTTAGTATCGCCGACTAGTAAAGCAAGCGCAGTTATTTTTGGTAAAGATGATGAAGTGTTTACATCTTTTAATCTGTCGGACAGGTTTACTTTATGTTTTATATGATAAATACCCCAAGTATAGTTCTCATCTGAATAGGACATATTTTGAGAAGTACCATCTCCAGGAAGCGCCCAAAGGTTTCCGTAAAGCCATGTGCTTTTTTTGTTCCAATTTCCATCTCTAGCTGTTACAAATGGCATTGGAGCTGTTTGAGGTTTTAATGCGGTTATATTATAACTTACAGCATAATTACCCTGACCAGATTTATCGTCAATTTTTGCGCATGTAATGGCGTTCATTGAATAATATAACACCAAATCATCCCAGGTGTTAGTACCAACTTGTTTGGGTATTACACTACCAACTAACATTCCATTATTATTTTTAATTTCTTGAAAAACAATACTTTGAATATCAGTTTCCTGTAAAACTTTGTTAAACACTCGTACTTCGTCTATAGCACCGTTATACAAATTAGTACTATCGCCCTTCTGAGCTCCTAACATAAATTTTTCTGATTGTGTGGTTAGCTCACTATAAAACCCAACAATATCATGATTTCCAGGATATCCTAAATTGCGACTTGCCACCCACTTACCATCAAGAAAAATACCTGCCTCATTATTTACAAAGTCTATGGTTATGCTTACATGTCTCCAAATACCCTTTTTTAATCCATTGGTTTTCGAAAAACTACTTGTATGCCATCCACCAACTGATGTTTTAAAATTACCAGTAAACTCTAATTTAGATCCCACAGCTTTTAGCGCTAGCGCATTTTCTTCACCAAAAATAAAACGTGTTGAAGTATCATTATCATCAAAATCATTTTTTACCCAGCACATTAACGTAATGCCATGAGTGTTTTTTTGGTTAAATGTAGACATAAGTTGTGGTCCTTCTACATAATCATCAACACCATCAAAATACATTGAAGCCTTATTGGGTGGATTTATATTGAATAGATCTCTATAATCTACAATACCATCTCCATCAAAATCATTATTTAGGTTTGAAATGTTATGTTGTATTTCTACTTCATCTAAAACACCGTCATTATCACTATCCAAATCAATAAAATCTGGAATTGTATCAAAATCTGTATCTTCAACAGTCAATCCTTTTAAATAAGCAACATCAACACCATTTGTAGATATTTTTCCACTTGGTTTGGTGTATAATTTGGTAGATTGTGCCTCAATATTATCAGGAATTCCATCATTATCACTGTCTAAATCTAAATGATTAGGTATACCATCATTATCTACATCTAAACTTTTACAAATTTTATAGGCGTTTAAAATCTCAAAATCAACGTCTTGATAATTTACAACACCATCAGCATCGGCATCGCCTGTTGGATTATATCCATTACATTCGTCTGTATCTAAAATACCATCGTTATCATCATCTAAATCTGTAGCATTTGGCACGCCATCTCCATCTGTATCTTGTGCATGCGCTATATGATTAAAAGGACAGGCAGCCAAAAATAATGCCAATAATAATAGTTTTAATTTCATCACTAATAGATTTGGGTAAATCACACTAATTTATAATTATGGTATTACACTTAGATAGCTTAAAACAGTAACTGCCTAAGGCGCTATCTTTTAACACAATTTTGGTAAAATGGATTTTTAATGAAATAATACTTTAAGGGAAAGAGGTCTTATTACTTCAAGTTTTTGGCATGTTGATGCCATTTACTGGGACAATTTTAAGTTAAATATTCGACAAAAACAACAAAAAATACGATAAAATGCGTTATTTTTCGACAAAAAGACTGATTACGGTAAAACAGTCTAAATTTATTCGGTTTCTATTTCTGTACAAAAATCATTATAGTAATAAACTATTTCAGGAATAGTAGTTCTGTTAAAATCGCCTGAGTCTATCTTGTTTTTTATGCCATCACAATCAATAAAAAACTTCTTTACTTTTTTTTTGAAGTTAGAAAATATAGCTTTAAATGCTTCCGAAGCCGTATTTGCAGGTGAAAGAATTAAAAAATCTCCACCCTCTTCTCGAACCAAAAAATAATAAGTTTCTTCTTCCCTATGAGAGGGAGTTGTTTGAAACCCTGTATCTGGATCTAAACTTGAAGGTGTCCAATAACTATGTATTTCCATATATAGATTTACCGCCCCTTCTTCAATTACTTGTAACAAACGTGGATATCGTTTTTTGCCTAACTTGACATATACATAAGTAATGTCATCAAAATCATAATGAAATGTAATACCCTTCACCATTAAATCCGTCCAAACATCTGCTTTTCCATCTTTTGAGGCTTTAAATTTAATTTTATATTTTTCATTTGAAACTACTGCAGAACCTACCAGTTTACCATAACCTTTAATTGATGTTCCATCTAAAAAATGAATAGTAGCTTTTTCATAGCCCTCAAATAATTCAAAAGTTAATTTAGAATCTGAAGCCTTTACTAGACTAAAAGTAAATAGAAATAGTGATAATATAAATACTTTATTTTTCATTTTAAACTATAAGATCAACCAAATCCTCAATTTTAGAAATAAGCTGAATTTTAATCACCGTATTTTTAAGTGCAATTTTATTGTATTTAGATACAAAAATAGTAGCAAAGCCTAATTTTTCGGCCTCTAAAATGCGTTGCTCAACCCTTTGTACTGGGCGAATTTCTCCTGATAATCCAACCTCAGCTGCAAAACAAAAATCTTGTTGCAGTGCCTCATCTTCGTTTGAAGATAAGATGGCTGCGACAACTGCCAAATCTATTGCTGGATCATCAACAGTTATACCTCCCGTAATGTTTAAAAACACATCTTTAGCTCCCAACCGAAACCCTGCTCTTTTTTCTAAAACTGCTAAAAGCATGTTTAATCGTTTGGCATTAAAACCTGTTGCACTACGCTGCGGCGTACCATATACTGCTGTACTTACTAGTGCTTGCACCTCAATCATTAATGGGCGCATGCCTTCTAAAGTTGCTGCAATGGCATTTCCTGATAGCTCTTCGTCTTTCTTTGAAATTAGTATTTCTGATGGATTTGAAACTTCTCGCAACCCAGAGCCTTGCATTTCGTAAATACCCAATTCATTTGTAGAACCAAAACGGTTTTTATGTGCTCTTAAAATTCGAAATACATGATTTCTATCCCCTTCAAACTGCAAAACAGTGTCTACCATATGCTCTAAAATTTTTGGTCCTGCTATGTTACCATCTTTAGTAATATGACCAATGAGGATAACAGGTGTTGCCGTTTCCTTTGCAAATTTTATAAGCTCTGTAGTACATTCTTTTATTTGAGAAATACTTCCAGGAGACGATTCTATATAATCTGTATGTAATGTTTGAATAGAATCAATAATTACGATTTCTGGTTCTAACGCCTCAATTTGTTTAAAGATATTTTGAGTTTTAGTTTCCGTTAGAATGTAACAATTATTATGTTCTGGATTAATGCGTTCTGCACGCATTTTTATTTGTTTTTGGCTTTCTTCGCCTGAAACGTAAAGCACTTTATAAGGTAATCTCAACGAGATTTGAAGTAACAGCGTACTTTTTCCAATTCCAGGTTCGCCGCCCAAAAGTGTTAAAGAACCTGGAACAACACCACCTCCTAAAACACGATTAAATTCATGATCTAAACTATTAAGTCTTGCTTCTTCCGAAAGATCAATATCTTTAATTTTAAGTGGTTTAGAAACACGTTTGGTAGACGTAGTTGGTGTTTTCCAATCGCTTTTTTCTGGTTTTTGTAAAATCTCTTCGGCTATTGTATTCCACTCTTTACAAGCATTACATTGCCCTTGCCATTTTGCATATTGCGTACCACAATTTTGACAAAAAAAAGTTGTTCTTACTTTAGCCATTTAGTAGGATTAGAATTTGTATTTTAAAATTTAAGTGTTTGCAATTAGTATCCAAAATCTGCCTTAATAGTATCAGCTAGTTCTAAAACTTTATCTTTTGTAATGCCAGCAATTTCATCAAATGTGTATGCAGATTGGTATGTTTTCATTGCCTTTTTGGGTTCTCCCGTTTCTTCATAAAACCGTCCTAAATAGTAATTTCCTAATAAGGTTTTAGGGTATTGCTTTCTAGCCAATTTACCTAAAGGCTCGTAATACTCGAACAATTCGTTTTTTTCAATAGCTGCTGCTATTGCTCTAAAATCGTTTATTAAAATTTGCTTATCTATACCAAACAAGGTTTTTATAGCTTGGTATTTTTCTTCTAAATATACCACTGGCGATATTTCTAACTCTAAAATCTCATCCTTGTATTGCTTTTTACTTATGGGTTGAAATACATTAAACATATTTTGCAATGCATTGGGTATAGCATGCGCTGGTGCAGAATAATGGGTGGAATTCTCAAAACTATTGAAGCTATAAGAGAGATTTTCATTTTCTACAGCAGATAAATCTGTATGTAAAGCTTCCGTCATTTGTTTAAGCGATTTACTATCTGCTCCAGAATTTGCGAGATAGTAGAATATTTTAGACTGTATTTTAGTTAAACTTTCTGGAATGTATTCTAGCATTAACGGTGCTAACTCTGGACTAACAACAATATACCCCTGAAATAACGGATTAGATTTTAATAAATAATAATTTATAAAATTAGCAGTATTTCCATGACCAACGGCCACTTTAAAATTTACGGTTCTATAATTGGTTTCAATATAAGGCAGTAATTCCATACCAATAAATTCAAAAAAACGAGCACCAGCTTCAACTGGTAATGAGTTTTGTTCAGAATATAAACAGTCATCATACTGCGTTTCGGCTTGGTTTACACCTACTACAATAGCTTCAGGCATATCTTCCCAATAGGAATAATAATCTACATTTCCTGCAACAGCCTCAAAAAGATAGTCGCCATCTAAAACCACAAAAACAGGATAGCTTTTTTCTTCGTTTGTATTATAACCTCTTGGTAACTGAATTTTTATTTGGCGTTCTTCTCCAAGTTTAGTGGATTGAAAATTTTCGTATTTAACTTGAGCTGAAATACTATTTGATACCAAAAATAATACCAACAGAAAATTGATAGTTGTTTTCATTTTAAAATGATTTGAGATTTTACAGTAGCAAGGTAATAAAATAAATTCTTTGG
>CALDUF010000118.1 GCA_937923515.1 uncultured Flavobacteriaceae bacterium | reverse complement strand
ACCGCATTAGGGATAGTAGCGGCATCCTTTTTTGCCTTTTCAGCAAAAAAGATATAGCGGATAGCCCGACCCCTTGTGGGTAATGCCCAAAAAATTAAATAATATTTCCATAGTCATGCGAATGACAAATAGACTAGTGAATTATCTATTGCGCCAAAAGAAAGGCGTGAATAGCACTAAAACCGTAAACAACTCCAATCGCCCAATAAGCATTAAAAAGGAAGCCCACCACTGCGCTAAAGGTGGTAACGCAGCATAGTTGTTTATAGGACCAAAATCGCCAAGTGCTGGCCCAACATTTCCTAAACTAGAGGCGGCTAAACCTATAGACGATTCGAAATTTAACTGAAACATGGAAAATACCAAAGCCCCGATAATAAACGAAAGCATGTAAAGTATAAAGAAGCCTAAGATGTTAAATACAATATCGCCCGAAATTGCTTTTTTGTTGTAGCGTACTGGTAAAATTGCACTGGGGTGTAACGCCCGTTTAAATTCTAAAAAACCGTTTTTAATGAGTAACATGTGGCGCACTACTTTTACACCACCCGCGGTGCTACCGGCGGAACCACCTAAAAACATTAACCCGAAAAAGAATACGACTAAAAAGGGTGTCCAAAGTGTGTAATCTGCACTTACAAAACCTGTTGTGGTAATAATGGCTAATACTTGAAATAGCGCATGCCTAAACGCACTTTCGCCTTCGCCCCACACCATTTGGTGATCTATAGATGATATAGAAACATCGGCTCTAAAATAAATAAGCAGCGCAGCTATGGCTGTAAAAATGACGATGAATTTAAAATAGAGTTTAAACTCCTCGTCTTGTAATACTTTTTGAACTTTTCCTTTAAATGCGAAATAGCTCAATACAAAATTTGTGCCGGCTAAAAACATAAATAGAATAATAATGTATTGAATTATTGGTTGCCCATTCCAATGCGCTACACTTGCGTTTTTAGTGGAAAATCCGCCAGTAGATACTGTACACAACGCATGGTTTATAGCATCGAAAAAGGACATACCTGCAACGCTTAGCAACAGGGTTTCGGCTGCGGTATAGCCAAAATAAATTAACCATAAACGTTTTGCGGTATCGGTAATTCTTGGGTGTAGTTTGTCGGCACTTGGTCCTGGTGCTTCGGCAGCAAACATTTGCATACCACCAATACCTAAAAGCGGTAAAATGGCTATTGCTAAAACTATAATTCCCATGCCACCAATCCAATGGGTTAAACTGCGCCAAAACAAAATACCTTTAGGCATTGCTTCAATATCGTTTAATATAGACGCGCCTGTTGTGGTATAACCAGACATGGTTTCAAAAAAGGCATTTGTAAAATTTGGGATACTTCCTGTAACTACATAAGGCAATGTACCGGTAAGTGCCATTATTATCCAACCAAACGCTACAACTATATAACCTTCGCGTTTATTCATTTCCTTATTATGCTTTCTGGTAAATAGCATTGCTAACCCGCCAACAGCAAGCGCAATACTTGAAGCTATGGCTAAATTTAGAGTAACACCATCTTTATACAATAAACTTACTAGTGTAGATAACAGCATAAAACCGCCGTTAAAAAGAATTAGCAACCCTAAGAAATGGAAAATGATTTTGTAGTTAAGCTTCATAGGCTATAAATTCATCATGCTAGAATAGTTTCTCTACGCCTTTAATAGATCGTAGCAGGCTACAAACCACAACTTTATCGCCTTCTTGTATTTTAAAATCGCCAAGTGCTATATATCCCGTATTGCCGCGAATAACACCACCTATAATTGCCGAACGCGGAAAATCTGCATTTTTAATAAGCTTATTACATATAGCGGATGATGCTTTTACTTCAAACTCTAGTAACTCTGCATTCATATTGTTTAGCTTGGTCATGGCTACCACTTCGCCTTTTCTAATGTATCTAAAAATACTATTTGCGGCCAACAGTTTTTTATTAATTAATGTATCGATACCAATGGAGTGCGACAGCTCAAAATAATCCATATTCTCAACAAGTGCAATGGATTTTTTTACGCCTTTAGATTTTGCTACTAAACAGGACATGATATTGGTTTCAGAATTATCGCCTACTGCAATAAAGGCATCCATATCGCCTATGTTTTCTTCATCTAAAACATCAACTTTTCGTCCGTCACTTTTAATCACTAATATGTTTGGTAATTTATCGGCAATATCAAAAGCACGCTCTTTATCACCTTCCAAAAGTTTAACGTTAAATCCTTTTTCACTTAAATCTCTAGCAGCTTTAAACCCTATTTCGGTACCACCCAAAATCATTACACTTTTAATATCTGTATTACTTTTACCTGTAAGTCGGCATAATTCTTCTCCACCACCTTCAGAGGTAATAAAAACCACGTTATCGCCTTCTTTAAAAATGGTATCACCTCTTGGAATAAGCGTGTACTGTGTACCTTGACGTTGAATAGCGATGGGAATAAAATGAATTTCTGGAAAAATTTTAGCAGCTTCCTTTACAGTTTTACCAACAAATGAGGCTTCTTTTGACAAGGTAAGTCCTGCCATGGTTAGAGCGCCTTCTTCAAACTCATACGTGTCACTAAAGGAGGATTGCCTGAGTGACAACTCAATCTCTGAAGCCGCCAAGGCCTCTGGAGAAATTAACTCGTCTATACCAAATCGGGTAAAACCAACCTCCTCTTTATTGGTAATAAATTCAGTATTAGAAATTCTTGCAATGGTACGTTTAGCACCCAATTGCTTTGCTAGAACACAAACCGTAATATTTGTTGTTTCTGATGCTGTAACCGCAATTAGCAAATCGCAAGCATCTACTTTAGCATCTCTTAAAATAGCTATAGATGTGCCATCGCCGCGTATTACCTTTATATCTAAATGGGTATCTGCATAGGTTAAGCTTTCTTTATCAATATCTATTAACGTGATTTCCTGAGACTCGTAGGACAATAATTTTGCTAAATGAAATCCAACTTCACCAGCTCCAGCAATTATTATTTTCATTCTATTATATATATCATAAAAAGTGAAGCAAAGATACTATAAAATACCTACTGAATTATGAAATCTTATAAACATGATTATGTTAGCCTTAGGGTTTTCATCTTAGGTAGAAATAATATAAATATGTAAGTTTGCTAAAAAAAAAGAGATTTGTCTAAAATTAAACCTTATAAAGATAGCGACCTGAGTAAAAAAGAGCAGGTAACTAAAATGTTTGATACTATTTCTGGAGATTACGATGGTTTAAACCGTGTTATTTCTTTTGGAATAGATATAAAATGGCGCAAAAAAGTAGTAAAACTGGTAAAAGCGCAACAGCCCAAGACAATTCTAGACATTGCTACTGGCACTGGAGATTTGGCCATTGCTATGGCAAATACAGATGCTGAAAAAATAATTGGGTTAGATATTAGTAGCGGCATGCTAGAGATTGGCAAACAAAAAATTAATAAAAAAGGTTTATCCTCTAAAATAGAAATGGTTTTAGGCGATTCTGAAAACATGCCTTTTGAAGATAATACCTTTGATGCCATAACCGTTGCTTTTGGTGTTAGAAATTTTGAAAACTTAAAAAACGGTTTAAAAGAAATACTACGCGTACTTAAACCCAATGGTATTTTTGTGATTTTAGAAACATCAGTACCCACAAAAACACCGTATAAACAAGGGTATGGATTTTATACCAAAAACGTACTTCCGTTAATAGGGCGTGCTTTCTCTAAAGACCGAAGTGCTTATAAGTATTTATGCGAATCGGCATCTATTTTTCCTTATGGTGAAGCATTAAACAATATTTTACGTGAAATTGGGTTTATTAATGTTGAAGATTTTCCACAAACTATGGGTGTGGCAACAATTTATAAATCGTCCAAATAATTATGAAGCATCTTTTAATTGGTTTTATACTCCTATTCAGCTTTCAAACAACACAAGCACAATTGTTTAAGAAGGAAAAAATCACCTATGATGCCAACCAAGGTAGAGGTACTACAGATTATAAATTTTTACGTTGGGGTTATTTTTTAGGTATTAACAGTTATGATTTTAACTTTGACTATAACGAAGAATTACCAGATATTTTTGTAGAACGCTCTCCTGGTTTTAGTGTGGGCCTTATTGGTAATATGCGAATAAACAGTTTTATAGATTTAAGATTAGAACCTGGGTTATTTATTAGCACTAGAAACTTATTTTATAATCCCGAATATTTTGAAGGTATTGATTTTAAAGAATCTGATTTAACGCGCGAAGTAAAATCTACATACATACACATTCCGCTTTTAGTAAAAATATCTACAAAACGTGTTAATAATTTTAAGCCGTTTATTGTTGGCGGATTTTCTACAGCATTAAATTTATCGAGCAACGAAAATAATCCTGATGATAATAGCAAAGGCCAATTTAGAACAACATCAAGTCCTTTGTTTTACGAATTAGGATTTGGCATCGATTTTTACCTCTATAATTTTAAATTCACACCATCAATTCGAGGTTTGTTTGGTCTTGGAGACGAACTTGTAAGAGATGATAATCCAAATAGCCCCTGGACAAGTAATATTGCTAAAATGCAAACCAGAGGCGTATTTGTAAACTTTACATTTCAGTAAGCTACTTGGGCTTACTTAGTTTGCACTTATCATAAAATTTAGCGATGCTTCTGATGCTACACCAGTTTGGTTTAACCACACGCTATAACTGCCTGATGGCAATGCTCCAGTAAAACCTTGCGCACCATTTAAGTCACCAATTGCTGCTAAAATATCATTGCCTCTGTTGGCAATACCATATACTAAACCACCTAACAAATCGCCAGCACTGGTACTTGCAGCATCCGTTGGAAACGTGCTTCCATTTACAATACCAATAAAACCAGCTGCATCAGACGATTGATAATCATCCACAACAATTTGTGTTAATTGAAAGCCAGAAGGTACAGTAAACGTAAAGTAATCCACATCGCTAGAGGATTGTGTAGCAGTAACCGTATTTTGGCCACCCACAAACGCTAATACAGTTGGCGAATCGTTTGTATTTGCTAAATCGCCATTTAAGTTTTCGTTGTAATCAAAACTCTGTAATTCTGGCTCAGTAGTGCCATCATCATCATTACTACAAGAGGTTAATACACCTAAGCTTAAAGCTAATAAAAGAAACTTTTTCATTTTTAATTTTTTATAAGGTTAATATGTTATAGTTAAGCTGTCGAGAGAAACACCAATTCATTTCAAAACAAAACGCTTAATTGTATTTTAAATTGCTATTACTTAGAAGCAAGCTTACGCGTTGCGTTTAAATTCACTTAACAAAATAGCGGTTGCAGTGGCCACGTTTAAACTTTCTGTAGCTTGCAAGGCTCCAAATCTAGGTATTGAAACACGAGCGCTAACGCAATGCGCAATAGGTTGAGAAATACCATTAGCCTCATTACCCATCACCAAAATACCAGTACTAGGCAGTGTTGTTTTATATACAGTTTCGCCATCCATAAAGGCACCAAAAACAGGAAGCGTGGTTTCTTTTAAAAACGCCACTAGGTTTAAATAACTAACATTTACGCGTGCAATAGAGCCCATTGTTGCCTGTATTACCTTTGGGTTATAACAATCTACAGTATGCATACTACACACCAAATCTTTAATTCCAAACCAATCGCATAGTCTAATAATAGTTCCTAAATTTCCTGGGTCGCGTACATCATCTAAAGCTACAATTAATCCGCTAGGGTCTATCAATTTAGAGTCTGGCATTTTAAAAATTGCCAACGCTGTATTTGGGGTTTTTAAAAAACTAATACGTTTTAAATCGTTTTCAGAAATTAAATTTTCGCTTTTGGCATCAATATTGAAGGATTCTGTCGTATATAAATCTTGAAGTTGAAGACTAGATTGCAAGAGTTCGTTTATGGTTTTTACACCTTCAACCACAAAACTACGCTCTTGAAGCCTAAATTTTTTCTGACCTAACCGATTTATATATTTAATTTGATTTTTCGAAAGCATTTATCTCACAATGATTATGCAAACATAAAGAAAATGCTAAACTATTTTACCTGTTAAGACGTGTTTACTTTAATTAGAAATAGTGTATTTTTGAAGGCAGTAGTAACAGGTTGAAACTACCAAACAACAAGAAAATTTCAACATAAATCTTCAAAAGGTTTAATTGTAAGTGTATTTGAGACAGCTTTTTATTGGAATTATATTATGTATTATGCTTTTTAGCTGTTTTACCTCCTGTAATGCAGTAAAACGCGTGCCCAACGACGAGCACTTGTTAACCAATAATACGATAATTGTTGATGGTAAAAAAGACAAATCTGAAACCATTAGCAACCTCTTATACCAAAAACCAAATAGCAAAGTACCACTACGATTACACATTTACAATTTAGCCCGCCCTAATATAGATTCGCTTTTACAAACAAAACTTACAGACTCTAGCAAACAAGGCACAAAACGTTGGTTATCTAAAAAGCAGTTTTTTAAAATGCAAGAGTCTAAACTACATTTTAACAAATGGTTACAAAAAACTGGTGAAGCTCCCGTTATTATTAGTGAAGAAAAAACTAAAAAATCTGTAAAACGAGTTCAAGACTATTACATCAATAATGGCTGGTTTAATGCTTTGGGCGCCTACAATATTAAAACAAATGAAAACAAACGTGCTGAAGTTAGCTATAATTTTAACAGAGGACCAGCATTTGTTATAGACTCAATTTCAGAGAATATCGCATCGCCTGCAGTAGAAACTTTATACCCAAGGTTTAAAAAAAATGCTTTGGTAAAACAAGGCGAGCAATATAAAACTATAAATTTTGAATTAGAGCGCGAACGTATTTCTGGCTTACTTCGTAATCACGGTTTATTTCATTTTAAACAAGATTATATTACCGTAGAAATAGATACTATTGGTACAAATAATAAAGTGAATGTTAACTTCAACATTCAAAACAGAGCTATACGCACACCAGATTCTATTATTAGAAAGCCGTTTAAAATTTTTAAGGTAAAGGACGTAAACATCTATACTGATCATTCTTTTGCAAACGAAAGTAAACCTATAAAAGACTCTGTTATTTATAACAATTATACCTTATATAGTTATGACGATATGCGTTACAAACCAAAGGCTATAACCGATGCTATTTTTATAGCACCAAACGCTTTATTTAAAGATATAGACAGAACATATACCTATAGGCATTTAAACGAATTGCGCACCTTTAAATACCCTGATATTGATTACGTAGAGGTAAATGATACAACACTTACTGCCAATATTTACTTAACGCCTTTAAAAAAGTTTAGTTTAGGTTTTAGTACCGAAACCTCAACCAGTAATATTCAAAAAATAGGATTTGCACTTAACCCTAGTTTGATGATTAGAAACATATTTAAAGGTGCTGAAACGTTTGAAATTTCTGGAACCGCAGCCATAGGTTCATCTTCTGAAGGCAATAGGCAGGATGGCGATCCGTTTTTTGATATTAACGAATTGGCTCTAGATTTAAGGCTTACCATCCCCCGATTGTTTACACCTTTTAATACTGATAAAATTATCCCTAAATACATGTTTCCCTCTACCAGAATTTCAATCTCTGGCTCTGGACAAACAAATATTGGTCTAGACAAACAAGCCCTTAGCGGACTTATAAGTTACAATTGGAGACCGAGTACCAAACTATCTAACCAGCTCGATTTATTTAACATACAATACGTTAGAAACTTAAATATTAACAACTATTTTGATATTTACACATCATCTTACAGGCGCTTAAACGATATTTCTCGCGCTATAAATTATAATAATGGTGAAGATTTATCGCGAGACACTGGAGAACCTGAACAGTTTATTGCAGATGTTTTAAACAACAATACAACACTTTCACCTAATGATGAAGATTTTAGACGCGTTTCGGCTATAGACGAACGTAAAGACAGACTAACAGAAGACAACCTAATTCTATCTACCACCTTTAGTTTTATTAAGGATAACCGACGAAACTTATTAGATGAAGACTTTTCGATTTTTAGATTTAAAATTGAATCTGCAGGCACGCTTTTAGCAAATGCATCGCGTTTACTTGGTTTAGAAAAAGATAATCAAGACCGATTAGAGCTATTTAATGTTGCTTTTTCACAATACATAAAAACTGAGTTAGATTACATTAAACGTTGGGATTTGGGCAAAAAAAACATAGTTGCAATTCGCAGCTTTTTTGGTATTGCTATTCCATACGGCAATTCTACAAACATACCTTTTGCAGAGAGTTTTTTTGGCGGTGGTGCTAACGATAATCGTGCTTGGACCGCCTATTCTTTAGGCCCAGGAAGCTCAGAAACTACTGATGAATTTAATGAAGCTAACCTAAAAATTGCCCTAAGTGCAGAACAACGCTTTAATTTATTTGGTGATTTAAATGGTGCTTTATTTGTAGATGCAGGAAATATTTGGAATGTATTAGATGACGTAGATGACCCTCGTGCTACATTCTCAGGTATTAGTTCTTTAAAAGATATCGCTATAGGTTCTGGCTTTGGCTTACGTTACGATTTTAGCTTCTTTTTATTTCGTTTTGATGTTGGCTTTAAAACTTACGATCCTTCCTTTAGAGACCAAAACCGTTGGTTTAATGATTACAACTTTAAAAACGCGGTATATAATATTGGTATTAACTATCCTTTTTAGATGCTAAAGACAACTATAACGTTTTAGCACACAAATACCGTTTTCATCTTAAATCATTGATATAGAAACTATAAAAATGATTATTTTTGAGTATTAGAAACAATTAAAAAAATTAAATATACAAGATGGCGCACAATATTAAACCAGGAGTAGCAACAGGAGATGAAGTTCAAGCTATTTTCAATCATGCAAAAGCAAATGGGTATGCACTACCTGCGGTTAACGTAATAGGATCTGACACAATAAACGGCGTTTTAGAAACTGCAAGAGATTTAAACGCTCCAGTAATTATACAATTCTCAAACGGTGGCGCTCAATTTAACGCTGGTAAAGGGTTAAGTAACGACGGACAAAAAGCAGCCATTGCTGGTGCCGTTGCTGGTGCAAAACATGTGCACACATTAGCAGAGGCCTACGGTGTTACTGTAATTTTACATACAGACCATTGTGCAAAAAAATTATTGCCTTGGATAGATGGTTTACTAGACGCTAGTGAAGTACACTATAAAGAAACAGGAAAATCGTTATTCAGTTCTCATATGATTGACCTATCGGAAGAGTCATTAGAAGAAAACATAGAAATTTGCAAACAATATCTTGAAAGAATGTCTAAAATGGACATGACTTTAGAAATAGAATTGGGTATTACTGGCGGTGAAGAAGATGGTGTTGATAATACTGATGTTGATGACTCTAAACTATACACACAACCAGAAGAAGTAGCATATGCTTATGAAGAATTAAGTAAGGTGAGTCCAAGATTTACAATTGCGGCTGCATTTGGTAACGTTCATGGTGTTTATAAACCAGGAAACGTAAAATTAACACCAAAAATTTTAAAGAATTCACAAGAGTACGTTACTGAAAAATACGGCGTAGAGCATAATCATATTGATTTTGTGTTTCATGGTGGTTCTGGGTCTACACTAGAAGAAATTCGTGAAGGGATTAGCTATGGTGTGATTAAAATGAATATTGATACCGATTTACAATATGCATTTATGAGTGGTATTAGAGATTACATGGGTGCAAAATCTGAGTATTTAAAAGCACAAATTGGTAATCCTGATGGTGACGATGTTCCAAACAAAAAATACTACGACCCTAGAGTTTGGTTACGCGAAGGTGAAAAATCGTTTGTAACTCGTTTAAAAAGAGCATTTGAAGATTTAAACAATGTAAATACGTTATAATACAACGTAAATTACAATCCATTACAAAAAAGGTTTTGCATAAGTAATGCAAAACCTTTTATTATTTAAATAACTACTAAACAAGTGTTTACACGAAAAAATTTAATAAAATCATTAGGGTGTTACCCCAAAATTAAAAAAAGGTTTAATTTTGCTCTTGGACTTTTGGTTATCACTTCTCGATGTAATTCTGAGAACGCTTGTAAAAATCTGTGATAAGAGCAATATGAGTACACCTAAACCCATAACGTAAATATTAGTTAGAATTGCGATTTTAACTAAAAAAAGGAACCAACTAAAAACCTTAAAAGTATGTCTTGGTTTAAAAGAAAAGATAAAGGAATACAAACGTCTACTGAAGAGAAAAAAGACACACCTAAAGGCTTGTGGTACAAGTCGCCTACTGGAAAGATTGTTGATACTAAAGAGTTAGAACAAAATTTTTATGTAAGTCCAGAAGATGGTTATCACGTTAGAATTGGTAGTAAAGAATATTTTGAAATTCTTTTTGATGATAATAAATTTAAAGAGTTAGATGCAAAACTAGAATCCAAAGATCCTTTAAAGTTTGTTGACACTAAAAAATATCCTGAACGCTTAAAAGCGGCGCAAGAAAAAACAAATTTAAAAGATGCAGTACGCACTGCTGTTGGTAAATCTAAAGGAAAAGATTTAGTAGTGGCTTGTATGGATTTTGCCTTTATTGGTGGTTCTATGGGTAGTGTAGTTGGCGAAAAAATTGCCCGTGCCGCAGACTATTCGTTGAAAAAAAATATACCGTTAATGGTGATCTCTAAATCTGGAGGTGCTAGAATGATGGAAGCTGCATTATCTTTAATGCAACTTGCAAAAACATCAGTTAAACTTGCACAATTGGCTGATGCCAAAATACCTTACATATCGCTTTGTACAGATCCTACAACAGGAGGAACAACGGCATCTTTTGCTATGTTAGGCGATATAAACATTAGCGAACCTGGTGCTTTAATTGGTTTTGCTGGCCCTAGAATTGTTAGAGATACAACTGGAAAAGAATTACCCGAAGGGTTTCAAACCTCAGAATTTTTATTAGAACACGGGTTTTTAGATTTTATAACCGTACGACAAGAATTAAAAAACAAGGTGAATCTGTATTTAGATTTAATTTTGAATCAGCCTTTAAGAGACTAGGTTTAATTAGATTTAAGATTTTATTGTTTTTACAAACAAGTTAGCGTTTTTAATGCTAATGAATATCTATGCTTGTTTAAAATATACTGAAAATTCGCTACCAACCCCAACTTCGCTTTTAACAAGCACTTTACCTCCTAGAGATTCTATGTGATTTTTGGTAATAAATAAACCTACACCAATAGCGTCTTCATTATAATGAAAGGTTTTATACATTTGGAACAGTTTATCGCCATGTTTTTTCAAATCGATACCCAAACCATTATCTTTAATGGTTAAGACTACATAATTTTCGTGCACCTCTGAAGTTAAGCGGATTTTAGGTAAGCGCTTGTTAGATCTATACTTAATAGCATTTGATAAAAAATTAAGTAATATGCTGTCTAAATAAGCAGGAATAGCCCTAACGTACAGATGGTCTCTAACTTCATTTATAATATCTGTATTGGTATGTCTTGCTATCGCTGCAATATTATAAATTGCTTTTTCTGAGTAGTCGTACAAATTAAGGGCTTTAATTTCGCTTTCATCAACTTGTTTGGTTTTTGCAACTTCAGTTAAGTGAGATACTGTTTGCTCTAAATTACCGATTGCCGATTTTAAAAGTTGATAATTTTCGTTGTCTAATAAATCAATATAGTCTTCTTCTAGAAACTGAGTTATCGTATTTAGATTTCCAGAGTGCGATCGTAAATTGTGTGTTATTATATCTGCAAAAGCTGTTAAACGCTCGTTTTGCTCTCTAGCTACGTTTAGCATCATTTTTAATTTTGCCTTTTGCCTTTTACGTTTTGTAATATCGGTGAATTGCCATATTACATTGTAAGGGTTATTATCTTGATCTCTAATAAGTGACACCGATACTAACACCCATATTAAATCGCCATCTTTTCTAAAATAACGCTGCTCTACACGGTATTGATTGGTTTTTCCAGAAATTAAACTCTCGTATTTCCCTTTGTGTACGCCTAAATCTTCTCGATAAAGAATATCTTTAATATTCATATTTAAAATTTCATCTTTAGAATACCCCAAAAGGCTACACATAAAATTATTTACTTTTAGCCATTCGCCGTCAAGACCTAATATTGCAATACCATTACTAACGTTATTGAAAATTTTTTCAAGAAAATTATACGTGTCTGGAAAATTACTTTGAGGATATAGCGCTTTCATACAAGTGAGGGTTTTTAAATAATAACCAAAGTTACTTTCATGCCCAACGGAGGAATTGCTCTAAAACTTAAATTGTTAACTCTTTTGTTTAAAAAGTTAAACAAAAAAATTAAACCTAAACACCTAATAATCAATTATCTTAGAGGACACAAAAAGTACTACACCTACATTTACTTCGCTAAAACCCTTTATACTTTTCTAAATTTACACCCATACAATTGTTCGCTATTTTAATTTCTTCTACAGGTTATTATAGAAGTTAGTTAAGCTTAAGATAGTGATGCGTAATTTCATATAGTTATGTATTTCAAGTTATTACACTGTATACCAAAAAATGGTTGGCTTAAAGCGACAAGGCTTAAAAACCATTGAAAAGTTGCACAAAAAACACATTAAATACAAAAAAGATGTTATATTTGCCGCCTGAAAGAAAGACTTTCATAGTACATAACAATCATTTACAACAATATTAGCATGTATTTAACAAAAGAAGCAAAAGAAGAGATTTTTGCAAAACACGGTAAAGGTAAAAACGATACTGGTACTGCAGAAGCTCAAATTGCGTTGTTTACGCACAGAATTAATCATTTAACAGAACATTTGAAAAAAAATCGTAAAGATTTTAATACAGAACGTTCTTTGGTAAAACTAGTAGGTAAGCGTCGCTCTTTACTAGATTACTTAACTAAGAAAGATGTCTTAAGATATCGTGCTATAGTTAAAGAATTAGGATTAAGAAAATAAACAAGACAAGACCACGCCTTAAAGCGTGGTTTTTCTTTTACCCTAAGCTAGGTTGCTTAAGGGTTGCGTTAGGGATTGCAGCGGCATCCTTTGTGTGAAGCACTAAAAAATAAAAACCTTAATTGAAGTTGAGATTTACAATTTAGTGAGAGATCCCGAAACAGGTTCGGGACTGCTTCGCAGAAAGATATAGCGGAAAGCCCGACCCCTTGTGGGTAACGCCCAAAATATATAACTCGAGCGTAGGAGTTTAAACCGCGCATTAGAAGAAGCTAGATCCTGAAATGAATTCAGGACTAAAGGTTTTTCATTGGTCGAGACTTTACAGTCGTACACACAACAACTACACACAACACAACGACCATTGTTTAACATAATTTAGGCAGTTTTATGCTTAAGTTACAAGAAAAAATTTATGATTCCACAAACATTTAAAGAGGTTATAGACCTTGGTGACGGTAGAGAAATTTCTATTGAAACCGGAAAATTAGCAAAACAGGCACATGGCTCTGTTGTTGTACAATCTGGAAAATGTATGCTTTTGTGTACTGTAGTTTCCAATTACCACGCTGCAGATGTAGATTTTTTACCCTTAACGGTAGATTATAGAGAAAAGTTTGCAGCAGCAGGACGTTACCCTGGCGGTTTCTTTAAAAGAGAAGCTAGACCAAGTGATGGTGAGGTTTTAACAATGCGTTTGGTAGACCGCGTTTTACGCCCGTTATTCCCAAAAGATTACCACTCTGAAACTCAGGTGATGATACAGTTAATGTCTCATGATGAAGATGTGATGCCTGATGCTATGGCTGGTTTAGCAGCTTCGGCAGCGATACAATTATCTGATTTCCCGTTTGAATGTCCTATTTCTGAAGCTAGAGTTGGCCGTATTAACGGTGAATTTGTAATTAACCCAACTAGAGCACAATTACTAGAATCTGATATTGATATGATGATTGGAGCTTCGGCCGATTCTGTAATGATGGTTGAAGGTGAAATGGATGAGATTTCTGAAGAAGAAATGGCTGATGCTATTAAGTTTGCACACGAAGCAATTAAAGTACAGTGTGCTGCACAGGTAAAACTTGCTGAGGCTTTTGGTAAAAAAGAAGTACGTGAGTACGAACCAGCTGTTGAAGACGAAGACTTAGCCAAAAAAATACACGATATGGTTTACGACAAAACGTATACCATTGCAAAGGCAGGTTCTGCTAAACACGAAAGAGGTGCTGCTTTTAGTGAAATTAAAGAAGAAGTTTTTGCATCGTTTTCTGAAGAAGAACAAGCTGAATTAGGAAAACTAATTCATAAATACGTAGCAAAAGCACAAAAAGCGGCTATTAGAAACTTAACCTTAGACGAAGGTTTACGTTTGGATGGTAGAAAAACGGATGAGATTAGACCAATTTGGTGTGAGATAGATTACTTACCGTCTACACACGGTTCTTCTATTTTTACACGTGGTGAAACGCAAGCGCTAGCTACAGTTACTTTAGGAACGTCTCGTGAGGCCAACCAAATAGATATGCCATCTTACGAAGGTGAAGAGCGTTTTTATTTACATTATAACTTCCCTCCTTTTTCTACTGGTGAAGCACGACCTATTCGTGGTACTTCGCGTCGTGAGGTTGGGCATGGTAATTTAGCGCAACGTGCTTTAAAAGGTATGGTGCCAGAAGATTGCCCTTACACCGTAAGAGTGGTTTCTGAAATTTTAGAATCTAACGGCTCATCATCTATGGCAACGGTTTGCGCCGGAACTATGGCAATGATGGATGCTGGTGTACAACTTAAAAAACCAGTTTCTGGTATTGCAATGGGATTAATATCTGATGCAGACACTGGAAAATATGCTGTATTATCTGATATTTTAGGTGATGAAGATCACTTAGGTGATATGGACTTCAAGGTAACTGGTACTGCCGATGGTATTACGGCTTGCCAAATGGATATTAAAGTAAAAGGATTAAGTTACGAGATTCTTGTAAATGCTTTAAAACAAGCACGCGATGGCCGTTTACATATTTTAGGTAAAATTACCGAAACTATTGATACGCCTAAAGCTGAAGTTAAAGACCACGCGCCTACAATGGTAACTAGACGTATACCAAACGAATTTATTGGTGCGTTAATTGGCCCTGGTGGAAAAGTAATTCAAGAATTACAAAAAGAAACTGAAACAACTATTGTTATAAACGAAGATCCTGTTACTGAAGAGGGTGTTGTTGAAATTTTAGGTGTAGGTAGTAAGGGTATTGATGCTGTTATGGCTAAAATTGACTCTTTATTATTTAAACCTGAAGTTGGTAGCGTTTACGAGGTTAAAGTGATTAAAATGTTAGATTTTGGCGCTGTAGTAGAATATGTTGATGCACCAGGAAACGAAGTATTGTTGCACGTTAGCGAACTAGCTTGGGAACGTACTGAAAACGTAAGCGATGTTGTGAACATGGGCGATGTTTTTGACGTAAAATACTTTGGCGTAGATTCTAGAACACGTAAGGAAAAAGTATCGCGTAAAGCTATTTTACCAAAACCAGAAGGTTATGTAGCAAGACCACCAAGAGATAATAACGATCGTGGTGGACGTGGACGTGACAACCGAGGTAGAGATAACCGCGGACGTGATAACCGAGGTAGAGATAATCGTAGAGACGATAGAAAACCTAGAGAAGATAACAAAGAGGATTAAACATTCTTATTATAAAACGAGTGTTAACCCTAAATAACGAAACGTTATTTAGGGTTTTCTTTTTAAAATCAACACTTGAAATATATCCAAATTGCTTTACTTTAATTAAAAAAAAGTTAAAGTTATATAAAAATGTAGATTACCAAAGTCTAAAACGAGAGTTGAGTCGTATTTATATAGAACTATTGATATAAATATAACTATTTCAACCCTCAGAAACAGATGAAAGAACGCCTACAATTATTCAAAAATCAAAAGACACTACAACTATCTAATTATTTTAATGCTATATTTCATAGTAAAGGCAAAACGCAAAATCCGTATAACAAGATTGTATTAATAACAACATTTGCTTGTATGGCTTTGGGGCTTAATTTCTTCTATGTATTTTATAATGATTTAGAGCAATTAAGCGCTGCTAAAAGCAGTACCACAATTGGTTTTATTTTTGTGTGTATCGCTACAGTTTTATCGCTTTACCAAATATTCTTTTTTATTTTTAAAGCTTATCATTTTTATAAATATAAAGCAGTAGACAGTGTTTCAGACAGGGAATTACCTACCATTACCGTAATTGTACCAGCTTATAATGAAGGGAAGCAGGTTTGGGATACGCTTATGAGTTTAGCGAATAGTAATTATCCTGATGCTAAAATTCAAATTATTTCTATAGACGATGGTAGTTTAGACGATACTTGGGATTGGATGTTAAAAGCCAAGGATAAACTAGGTGATACGCTAGAAATTTACCAACAACCAGAAAATAAAGGAAAGCGCCACGCACTATACAGAGGTTTTAATTTAGGTACAGGTGACATTTTTGTAACTGTAGATAGTGATTCTATTGTTACAGAAGATACATTACGAAATTTAGTGAGCCCGTTTGTGAAGAACGAAAATTGTGGTGCTGTAGCTGGAAATATTAGAGTACTTAACAACAAGAAGGAGATACTTCCAAAAATGTTGGACGTAAGTTTTGTAATGAGTTTTGAGTTTGTACGGAGTGCTGAAAGTAATTTAAATTCTGTGCTTTGTACACCTGGTGCTTTGGCCGCTTACAGAAGTTCTGCAGTTTTTAATTGTTTGCCAGAATGGATTAACCAAACCTTTATGGGGCAACCCTCTGACATTGGTGAGGATAGAGCCATGACGAACATGATTTTAAAACAGGGTAAGCATGTATTGTTTCAAAAAAATGCAGTGGCTTATACTAATGTGCCAGAACAATATCCTGGGCTTTATAAAATGTTTATCCGCTGGGGTCGCAGTAATGTTAGAGAAAATATTGCCATGGCCAAATATGTGTTTACAGATTTTAAAGAAGGTAGTAAGTTAGGAAGTAGATTGTTGTTTTTTACACAGGCATCAAGAATAATAATGTGTTACCCATTTGTAGCATTTATGCTGTTTTTTGTATTAACACATCCTTTGTTATTTTTAGGTTCTACCCTATTGAGTATATTAATTATATCTACATTTTCGGTTTTATTTTATGCTTACAGGTATGAAATTAAAGAATCGGTTTGGGCATACACCTATAGTATTTTGTATACGTTTGCTTTATTCTGGATTACACCTTACGCCATAGCTACGGCCAGCAGACGCGGTTGGTTAACGCGTGGTTTAGCAGAGAAACAATAATATAGTTGCATGTTATTTAGATAATGTTTTGCACCAAATAAATACTACACAATTTTATGTGAGTGTGCCGCAACAGTGAGCGCATTAGGGATTGTAGTGGAAAGCCCACAGCCCGACGTAAGGAGGTGCGAGGACTTGCAGCGGAAAGCCCGACCCTTTAGGGGAATGCCCAAAACAATTGTAATGTTTGTGACTTTTTTGTGACTATAGCGTCTAATAATTAAGAAGTTAAAATTATTTAATTTTTTTTGTAACAAAATGTAACATTTGTACGTATAACTATTGAGCGACCTATTTATTCACAATTTAATTCAGGAAACATTAGATGAGACAACTTAAAATTACGAAGCAGGTTACCAATAGAGAAACTGCATCGTTAGATAAATATCTACAGGAAATTGGTAAGGTTGATTTGATTACTGCCGATGAGGAGGTTGAATTAGCACAACGTATTAAGGCTGGTGACCAAATAGCTTTAGAGAAATTAACGAAAGCGAATTTGCGTTTTGTTGTTTCTGTGGCTAAACAATACCAAAACCAAGGGCTTACGTTACCTGATTTGATTAATGAGGGCAATTTAGGTTTAATTAAGGCAGCGCAACGTTTTGATGAAACGCGTGGTTTTAAATTTATATCGTACGCGGTTTGGTGGATTCGCCAATCGATTCTTCAAGCTTTAGCTGAACAGTCGCGTATTGTGCGTTTACCATTAAACAAAATTGGTTCTATTAATAAAATTAATAAAACGTTTGCTTTTTTAGAGCAAAGTCATGAACGCCCACCCTCTGCTGAAGAAATTGCAAAGGAATTGGATATGACGATTAACGATGTAAAGGAGTCTATGAAAAACTCTGGACGCCATGTAAGTATGGATGCGCCTTTGGTTGAAGGTGAAGACTCTAACTTATACGACGTTTTAAATTCTGGTGAATCGCCAAATCCTGATAAGGAATTACTACACGAGAGTTTACGTACAGAAATTGAACGTGCTTTGGAAACTTTAACACCTCGTGAGGCTGATGTAATTCGCCTATACTTTGGTTTAGGAAACCAACACCCAATGACACTTGAGGAAATTGGTGAGACGTTTGATTTAACCAGAGAGCGTGTAAGACAAATTAAAGAAAAAGCTATTCGTAGATTAAAACATACGTCTAGAAGTAAAATATTAAAAACATATTTAGGTTAGTAATTTTTTGATACTAATTACGACTAAATTAAGGTAACAACAGTTACAAAACATAACTGTTCGTTTTTTGATTGATGAAAGAACCCGCGGCTGATTACCGCGGGTTTATTTTTTTGCTATTTTTAAAATTCTTTTCCTTTAGCTAAAGACTTTAGTATCTTTACCGAAATTATTTTTATATGTCTTTAAAACTTATTGCGCCATCCATTTTAGCGGCAGATTTTGCTAATCTACAACGTGATATTGAGATGGTAAATAACAGTGAAGCCGATTGGTTTCATATAGATGTTATGGATGGACATTTTGTACCGAATATCTCCTACGGCATGCCAGTGATTCAGGCTATAAAAAAGCACGCTACTAAACCACTTGATGTGCATTTAATGATTGAAAAGCCAGAACGCTATATTGAGGAGTTTGCTAAAATTGGTGCCGATATTATTACCGTACATTACGAATCTACAGTGCATTTACATAGAACACTAGGGCAAATAAAAGCTGCAGGATGTAAAGCTGGAATTGTGCTTAATTTAACTACACCTGTATCTGTACTTGAAGATATTTTACCTGATTGTTTTATGGTATTATTAATGTCTATAAACCCAGGGTTTGGCGGTCAGAAATTTGAGGACATTACTTATAATCGTGTTAAAAAACTTCGTAAAATGATTGATGAACAGGGTTTAAACACACATATTGAAATTGATGGCGGTGTTACGAATAAAAACATCAAAGCACTGGTTGATGCGGGTGCTACTGTTTTTGTTGCCGGTAGCCACATTTTTAAAAGTAACAATCAGCCAGAAACTATTAAGACTTTAAAAGCTTTAGCTAACTCCTAAAGCATTTCTAATTCACTTATATTCTAGTTTTAGTATTTGTTTTACTGAAGTACTTTTTAATAACGTGTTTATGCAGATTTGATATTATAACAATACTGGTATAACACGTTAAAATGATCTTTCATTTTTTGTTTTGCTAGCGTTGGGTTTTGCGCTTTAATGGCATTATACACTTCGGTGTGTTCTTTTATAGCCAAAGTGGCTTGTTTTTTATCGCACACATGGTATTTTTCAAAATCTATAATTATTTGAGGTGTTATGGTTAGCATAAAGGTGTTTAGCGTGCTGTTACCACTTGCTCTTGCTATTGCTAAATGAAATAATAAATCTTCTTGTACTGCGTCTTCGCCAGACACTACTTTTTGTTCGTAAGCATCTAAAGCATCTTTAATACGTTTTAAATCGGTTTCAGAGCGTCTTAATGATGCCAATTTAACTGCCTTAAGTTCTAATAATATTCTTGTTTCAACTAAGGCTTTAAAATCTGGTGCTTCTAATCTTAAAATATCGTCTATCATTCCATTCATAGCTATCACGCCAATATTGGCTACAAATGTTCCGCTTTGTGGAATAGACTTTAATATGCCGTAAAATTCTAACTTTTGAATAGCGTCTCTAACATTGCTTCTAGTAACACCGAACTTTTCGGACAGCATCCTTTCGGATGGCAATTTATCTCCAGGTTCTAAATTTTTATAATTTATATGTGCTTTAATTTTAGCAATAATATCGTTTTGAACCTTTTCATTATCGCTAATAGTCAGTGACTCCAATTTCATGTAATTACTTTTCTTACAAACAGTTATCAAATATAAGCGATAAATTTAAGCAAAAGTTATGAGCTTATTATACTTTTCTGTTTAATTGAATTTCGATTTAAGTAATTTCAATAAAATTATAACAACATATGAATAATAAGAAGTTTTATATAAAAATGCAGGCCACTACATATTTATAAATTTAACTAGTACCCGGCAAAATTAAAGTTTAGCATTTGCTTGACTTTGCTGTAAATATCAGGAAACAGTGCTTTAAACGCTACTGGAGATTCTATAAAGGTTTCAATAACTACGGCTAATAGCTCTGAATCGTTTGTAAATGCATAGCTTCTGATAAATTGAGAATTCACCACTTTAGCTTTTAACGCCGCGTTTGAGGACAACATAGATCGTAAGTCGTTAAATGTATCCACAAATATTACAGAATTAATATCTTCTGATTTAATGGCATTATAATGAATGGCGTGTGCAAATTCATGAATTCCTAAATTTAATTTATCATCCTCTATTTTATGACCTTCTAAAAAATTATCCCAAGATAATACTAATGCTTTTAGTCGTGGATTAAACTCTCCTTTATTATTAGTTTTACTAAATCTAGAATAGTATTCCGAAGGATAAACAACAATTCTTTTGATGTGTTTCATCAAATAGTTTCTAAATCCAAACGTTAACATTACTGCTGTAGCTGCAACTAAAATTTTCACCTCATCAGTAACTACAAAATCTTCTTTTCCTTCAAACACTTTGTGATTTATAAATGTAGCTACTCTATGCCTAAAATACGTTTTACGTTTGTCGTCTAAACGTTTATAAAACATAAATTCCTGTTCTAAAATAAAGGTTTGAGATGTGTTTAAACGTCTTTTAAACAGGTAAAAATGAATGAAAATTGGACGTTTTGTAAAGAGTGCATACACCATCTCAATTCCGTCTAAAATAGTAGTTACTATTTTTCCAACAAACAGTAAAAGAAGGCCTATAATTGCTAGTATAAAAATTGCTAATACTATACTTCCAATATGATCTAGTAGATTAAAA
>CALDUF010000117.1 GCA_937923515.1 uncultured Flavobacteriaceae bacterium | reverse complement strand
AATTAACTGCTACAACAACCCTTTATCCTTTAAACGTTCTCTAGCACTTTTCGCTTCTGCTTTTGGTGTATCCTTAATTTCTTTTTTGGCCTCTTTTATTACTGGAGGTTTTTTAGCTTTTAAATCTTCAATAAAATCTTTTCCTTTTTCTATGGTATCTTGCACCAAATCCTCAACAGATTCACTCTTTTCGTCTATTACTTCACTAGATTTAAAAATAAAACCTGCTAAGTATGTGCCCAATAACGTTCCTACTAGCATGGAAGCAAAAATTGAAATTGTTGCAACATCTATGGGAATTAAAAAACGTATAATTACAATTCCTATTAAAAACAAAAAGCCAATAAAAACCAAACGGACAATAAATTTTTGCTGATATAAAAATCCTGTTTTATCAGATGTTTTCATTTGTAATTCCTTAGAATACATTAACTTATTAAAAAACCTGTACAGCGTATTGCTATGAGATTCTCTCCAATATAGTAATGCCCCGAATAATACGGCGGCGATAAAAATTATGAGTTCTAATGTCATGCTCTTAGTGTTATTTATTTTGTATTCAATACTGATTGCTGCGTAAAGTTCTATAAAATTAGTCTAAATACCTCAAATATTGTCACTTATAGTCTCTATCGTCCAATCTTTAAAAGAATCGTCCCAATCTTTAAATTTATTATAAAAATCTTCTTTATCATACCAATACCAGAATAATACATCCTTTGGTGCAATATTCATTAACAGTTTCCAAATTAAATCTTGATGTTTCGCCTCTAAAGATGAGTGTGGTTTGTGTAATGAAAAATAGAGTTTATCATCAATAATATCTGCTATTTTAAATTGATTACTCGTTTCTATTTTTTCTAGATAACGCTCTACACTCATTATTTTTTTTCGAGATTTGATGTCTAACTTATTCAAATAACTTTTAAATAAAATAGGATCGTTTAAAATATCCTGAATGGGATGTTGTGTTTGTTTTAAATGTTGAAACATCTCAAATTTCTTGATGCGATTGTAACGTTCTGTTTGCACTTCAGCTTCTAAATTACAATCAATAATAGAATGGCTGCGTAATTTATCCATCAATTCAGCCTGCCCTATATGATAGATTAAAACATCGTGAGTTGTATCTTTTATGGCTTCTTTATGCCAATCTTCATTTTCAAAAACAATTATAGGTACTATAAAATCTCGTAATACATAAATACCTCCAAAAGCTTTGGTGTAAAACGAATCTGTAGTGAATACCAGTTCATGTAAATCTAGATCTCTATCACGTAAATCGCCATAAGTTTTAGCAGAATCTAATAATTTTTGATGCATGGTTTCACTAATAAAGTTATTGCCCCTATTAAACGCTTCTACCAATTGCAATTGTGTTTCTTTTACTTTATCGAGGTTATCTATTAAATGAAAATGAACCGTAATTTTATTGTATTTTAAAACGTCAAGAGGCTCGTAAAACGCATCTATTTTTTGATCGAAATCTAAACAAATCGCAGAATCTCTTGTGATGTCTTTAATTTTAGTGCCATGAATTTTAAAGACATATTTCATCACATCTTTATCAAACGTATGAAACGGTACATATACAGGTTTTCCTTTTTGAAGTGGTGAAATAATAATACCATGAGGGTTTGCTTCACCATTATTAAGATAAGACGTGTCTTCCTTTTCTTCGGCCACTTCAGGACTCCATCCTATTCCATCAACATGAAAGGTTTTTAGTTTAGTTGCCGTAAACCCTAGTTTCACCAAGCATTTATTATAACGCTCTACTAATTTTCCGCTTACGGGAATTAATTCGCTTCTGTATAGGTTTGCTTGTTTTAGTTTGTTCATTTCTGTTGTTCCCAAATTAGCAGGAATCTTATTATTTTATTTATCTGTTTTTTTATGTATTCCGCATTGCGTGCGGAATGACACATATTAATCCAATAGCTTATGAATTAAAGCATACTGCAACAATACTATAGTGCGTACATCTACAATGTCGCCATTATGTAACATATTTACAGCGTTTTGAAAAGGAATTTCCAACACCTCAATATCTTCACCTTCAGTATCTAAGCCACCACCATCGCTCACTTTCATATCATCAGTATATTCTCCGATAAAAAAATGCATTTTCTCAGTCATAACACCTGGTGAAGAATACCCTTCGTATACCTTTTTAACCGATTTTAAACGGTATCCTGTTTCTTCTTCGGTTTCACGAATAATACATGCTTCAGGATTATCTTTATCTAACATGCCTGCGGCAACTTCAACCAACATACCATCGTTATTATCATTTAAATACGTAGGCATTCTAAATTGTTTGGTGAGAATTACGGTTTGCTTTTTTGTATTATACAATAAAATGCCTGCGCCATCGCCTCTATCATAGACCTCTCGCATGTGGTTACTCCACTCGCCATTTTTCATTAAAAAATCAAAAGTGACTTTATTCAGAATATAATAGTTATCTGAAAGTAAGGTGTGTTTAATATTTTTTACTTGTTTATTATTCATTTTTTATTTAACCCTTTTTGCTTTGGTGGATTTTGCATCGCGTGTGGAATGACAAAACG
>CALDUF010000116.1 GCA_937923515.1 uncultured Flavobacteriaceae bacterium | reverse complement strand
AAAAATGATTTGGATTAATTACACAATCTATAATATCATTTCATTTCTTTCATATTAGTACTAAAACGCTTGGGCTATGTTGGTTCAACTTACTTTTGCATGACGCTATGGGCTACATACAAACAGTAATTAAAGATATACCACAGCACTAAAAAACTGAGAAATTCGTAATATTACCCTTTCATTTTTACAACATCAGCAGTTTATACAGGTGTTTTTAATCATTTTCACAGTGTAATCTGTTTTTTAAACTAAAATCTTAAACCGTTTAACCAATAAAAAGGTTAGCATCGCGTTACTTATTTAAATTTGTGTGCTCTCGAACTATGAAATGGTAAATATTTTAAAATTCTCCCTCTTCTTTTTATTTATCTGTACCGTAACGATAAATGCGCAGCAACGTTTCACGTTAAGCGGCACTATAACTGATCAAGATAGTAACGAGAATTTAATTGGAGTTTCCGTCGCTATTCCCGATATTCAAACAGGCACAATTACAAACGAGTACGGCTTCTACTCTATTACACTGCCTAGAGGGGTTTACAAAATTCAAATAAGCTATCTAGGATTTAATACTGTAACTAGAACAATAACACTTTCTGAAAATGTTTCAAAAAATTTTAGACTACAAAGCAACGTAGAAAATTTAAACGAAGTTATAATTACCAAAAGCTCAGAAAAAACAAATATTAGCACGCCACAAATGAGCGTAAACAAACTCTCATCTGCAACAATTAAAGAAATTCCCGTAGTACTTGGGGAGCCAGATGTTATTAAAGCAATAACACTACTTCCAGGAATTAGTAACGCAGGAGAAGGCACTTCTGGGTTTAATGTTCGTGGCGGCGCTGTAGACCAAAACTTAATACTCTTAGATGAGGCCACGTTGTACAACAGCTCACACTTATTTGGTCTATTTTCAATTTTTAATACAGATGCCATTAAGGATATCAAATTGTATAAGGGCGGTATTCCAGCGCGTTATGGCGGTCGTGTATCTTCTGTATTAGACATTTATCAAAAAGAAGGAAACAGTAAGGAGTTTCATGGTAATGGCGGTATAGGTCTTGTTACAAGTAGGTTGTTGATTGAAGGACCGCTCAAAAAAAACAAAAGCGCCTTCTTACTAGGTGGTCGTTCTAGTTATGCACATTTATTTTTACCGCTATTTGATATTAGCAACAAAGCTTATTTTTATGACATCAACACAAAAATAAACTTTAAAATTAATAACAAAAACAACATTTATCTTTCTGGATATTTAGGAAGAGATACCTTTAGTGTTGATGATACTTTCAAAAATGTTTATGGCAATTCAGTTTTAAACTTTAGATGGAATTATTTATTCTCTGAAAAACTATTCTCTAACCTTTCCATGATTTATTCTGATTATATTTTTAGTCTCGATTTATCTTTTCTTGAATTTAATTTAAAATCTGGCATTCAAAGTTTAAACATAAAGTATGATTTAAAACATTACGTGTCAGACAAAATAAAATTACAATACGGCATAAATAATTATTATTATAAATTTAATCCTGGCGATATTACACCAAATACCGAAACATCAGGAATTAACGAAAGACTGCTAACTAATAAGTTCGCTTTAGAAAGTGCTGCGTATATAGACGTAGAACACAAACTATCTCATAAACTGGCATTATCTTACGGGCTAAGGTTGAGTAGTTTTTTTCGACTAGGTCAAGATGAATTTGATATTTATGAGAACGACCAACCTGTAGTATGGAATAATACATTTAAAATTTACGAAAAAGCAGAAGCTATAGATAATATAGCATTTAAAAGAACCGATGTTATTAAAAATTTTTACAACCTAGAACCTAGAGCTGCACTTTCCTATCAGTTTAACTCAAATAGCGCTGTAAAAATGAGTTATAATCGCATGAGTCAATATTTACATTTATTGTCTAATACAAACGCGCCAACCCCGTTAGATATTTGGGCACCAAGTGGTAGATATATAAAACCTCAAATATTAGATCAATTTGCTGCTGGCTATTTTTTAAACTTTAGTAACGATATGTATTCCATAGAACTAGAAAGTTTCTATAAAAAAATACAAAATAGAATCGATTATATTGATGGAGCAGATTTGATTGCAAACAATAATATTGAACAAGCAATTTTAAATGGTCGAGCAAGAGCCTATGGTTTAGAATTTTTACTTCGAAAAAATAAAGGGAGGCTTAAGGGGTGGATAGCGTATACATTATCAAAATCAGAACAACAAACTCCTGGAAGAACACCTGAAGAGTTTGGTATAAATAATGGCGAATGGTACAAAACACCTTATGATAAAACACACGATATTTCGTTTACATCTAGCTATAAACTTACCAAATCATGGAAAATAAATACTAATTTTGTTTTTCAAACAGGCCAACCCGTAACATTCCCCAACGGCCAATATATATTTAATGGTATTACCATACCAAACTACAACGGAAGAAATGAGAATAGATTAACTGCGTATCACAGAGCAGATATAGCATTTAACTACACTCCAAAAACCAAATCAAAACAAAAACTACAAAGCTCATGGGATTTTGGTGTGTACAACATATACAACCGTAGAAATGCGGCTTCAATAGATTTTAATAGAAATGGTGGCACAGGACGAAATGAAGCAACACGTTTTGCTGTTTTTGGTATCATACCATCACTCTCTTATAATTTTAAATTTTAAGTGATGAAAAAAAATTTAGCAATAGTTTTTATAGGCTTACTTGTTTTCTTTAACTGTGAAGATGTTATACAAGTTGATTTAGAAACAGCCGAACCTAAACTAGTAATAGATGGCACATTAGGATGGATAAAAGGCACATCTGGAAACAGGCAAGAAATTAAACTAACACTTACAGCGCCTTTTTTTGACACAACAATTCCGCCTGCAACTGGTGCTACAGTTACAGTAACAGACCAAAATAACAATACCTTTAATTTTATTGAAAGAGATAGTAGCGGCGTTTACAGAAATAACGATTTTATACCCAAACTAAATGGCGAGTACACTCTAAACGTTACTTACGAAAACGAAACATATACCGCTACCGAAGTTTTAACGCCAGTTACTGATATAGAATCTGTAGAAGAAAGAAATAACGTAGGGTTTGCAGGTGATGAAAAAGAAATTAGAGCCTTTTACACAGACCCTAAAGGTGAAAAAAACTTTTATTTATTTGAATTTATAAATCCTGACACTGGCATTAGAAATAATGAAATTTATGATGATGAATTTACAGATGGCAACAAAACATTTGCTGTTTATTTTGATGATGATTTAAAAAAAGGAGACACACTATTTATTGTAAATGAAGGTATCTCAAAACAGTTTTTTGAATACGTAAATGTATTGCTACAACAAATTAATATTGAGGATGGCGATCCTTTTGAAACACAACCAGCAACAGTAAGAGGCAACTGCATAAACACTACAAATCCAGATAATTTTCCTTTAGGATATTTTAGAGCGTCCGAAGCCTCTGTTTTTATCCACACTGTGCAGTAAACAAAACTTCAAAAGCGCACTTTATAATTTATTTGCATTAAAATTTATGTACTTTTGAAGTCATGAGTTTTATAAAAACCACAGAGCAAGATTCTAATCACAATCATCTGGAAAAGATGAGTGTTGCTGAACTTCTAAAAAACATTAACAAGGAAGATAAAACAGTACCTAATGCTGTTGAAAACGCACTACCACAAATTGAAGTTTTAGTTACCCAAATAGTTGAAAAACTTAAAAATGGCGGACGCCTTTTTTATATAGGTGCTGGCACAAGCGGAAGGCTTGGTATTGTTGATGCTTCAGAATGTCCTCCTACCTTTGGCGTACCGCACGATGTGGTTATAGGTTTAATTGCTGGTGGCGATTCTGCCATTCGTAAAGCAGTAGAATTTGCCGAAGACTCCACAACCCAAGGCTGGATAGATTTGCAAGAGTACAACGTTTCAAATAAAGATGTGGTTATTGGTATAGCTGCCTCTGGCACTACACCTTATGTTATTTCTGCTTTAGAAAAATGTAATGAAAATAAAATTATCACGGGCTGTATAACCTGTAATAATAATAGCCCGTTATCACAAGTATCTAAATATCCTATTGAAGTAGTTGTAGGACCAGAATTTGTTACAGGAAGTTCTAGAATGAAAGCAGGTACCGCCCAAAAACTGGTGCTGAATATGATAACCACATCTACCATGATTCAACTCGGTCATGTAAAAGGCAACAAGATGGTAGATATGCAATTAAGCAACAACAAGCTAGTAGACAGAGGCGCAAAAATGATAATGAAGGAAATAGATGTGTCTAAAGAAGAAGCCTTACACTTATTAAACCAATACAAAAGCGTTAGAAACGCAGTCAATAATTACAACAATGGAAGACAATAGAACAGACAAAAAAATACTATTTAAAGGCTTAAAAACACTCGCTTTTGCGCTATTAAGTCTATTTATGGGGCCTATTTTACTAAGTTTTGCATTTAGCAAACCAGATGATAAACTGTACATTCCCTTACTGGTTGTAGGTTGTGCAATTTCAGCCATGGCAGTAATTATGCTTTTTAAAGGCATAAAAACAATTATGAGCAGTATGTTCAAAAAGAAATAAAATTATTTTGCTGCAGAAACCTGCTTAGGCGTTGTAGGGTTGTATCCAAAACCTTTATCAGCTATAACAATACCTAAACTATCAAAAATATAATTGATAATAGCATAATGGTGAATTGTATGGCTATTAGCCTGCGCCATTAATGCCCCATACGTGTAAGGAATCTCAGTTTTTCCCAAACCTAAATCATCAGTAACCATAACACTATCAGTAACGTTAAACGTAACCGCGTTAAGTTGTTCAGTAATAGATGACAAATAATCTTGCGCTTGGTTGCAATTAGACTCTACAGCTTTATTTCTACTTCTCGCAGTTAAATCAACAGTGTTGCCATCGCTATTAAAAACACAATCATAAAAATCTAGTATATGGCGTATGTGAGACCCAATACTAGAATAATACGGGGATACAGAAGCATCACATAATTGATCATTTGATAAATTGTCTAATAAAATCTGAGATTTTTGGAGCGTTTTGAGTGTAGATTGTATGATTAAATTCATGTGCACTAATTTAACTAAATATTTTGAATTTCAAATAATATTTGTGATTAGTCCAAACACTTCAAAATCCTTACAAAATTATTAAGACTTATTGGTCCCTAATTGATAGCTTTCTAAATCCAGTTATGTAATTTTTTTATTTGTTTTCGTTGTATTGATTTTGGATTTTGGAATTTAGGTTTTGGTATTTGGAGTTTAGTATTTTGTGTTTGTCATTTAGATATTGGGTTTTAGAATTTAGAGTTTAGAATTTGATAACTGGTT
>CALDUF010000115.1 GCA_937923515.1 uncultured Flavobacteriaceae bacterium | reverse complement strand
TCCTAACGATTTTAATTTGAGACAACCATACATAATTGCGGATGAATTTATTGCGAACAAAAAATAAAAAACGTGTTACAACAATGTATAACCGCAATTACGGCGGATTCGACTATGTCCGAATCCACTCGGAATTGCTAAAGTCTGTGCTAAACCGTGAATTAACGCATATTAACCCGTAACTGACGGTTATACGAGACCGTTGTGCACAAGCTCTGAAAAGCCAACCACACAGTCAAGCACATTTCATTTTGCTCGTACCTCACAAAATAAAAAGAGCTTGCCTCTATCCAACGCTCACCCAAACTGAGTGATTATTTTAATACTCACTTAGTGAGATATATAATAATTCTTCTTACATTAGTAAACTGAATTAAATAATTCAATTATGAACCGAATTAAAGAGGTTTTAGAACAAAAAGGAATTAAACAAAAGTGGTTAGCTGAACAAATGGGAAAGAGTTACAATATGGTAAACTCTTACGCCCAAAACAGACGACAACCGAGTTTGGAAGACTTGTACAAAATTGCAGAAATTCTAAACGTAGAAGCAAAAGAATTACTAGTGCCAATAAAAGAATTGAATTGAGGACAGAAATCGACATATTAGAAAATGAAATCTTAGAAAAATATTCAGAAGTATTGGATATTCTTTTGCGAGACCAAACGACTCAAAAAAACATTATTTGGGCAACGAGTAATTATGAACATCTTGGAGAATCATATTTAGAAAGCAAACAGATTAAATCTGACCTTATCACAGGTATTAATGGTGATATAATAATGCCAAGGGTTCAAAAAGACCAAATTTTACAACAATCTAGAATAAAAAATATGGCTGAAGTCTTTACGCCATCCTGGATTTGTAATGCTCAAAACAACTTAATAGACAGTGCTTGGTTCGAGCAAAAAAATGTCTTTAATAAAGAACTACCAAATCAGAAAAAATGGAAAACGAATCAAACAAAAGTTGAGTTTCCTAAAAACAAATCTTGGAAAGACTATGTAAATGATACAAGACTAGAAATTTCTTGCGGTGAAGCACCTTACATAACAAGTCGTTATGATACAACGACAGGAGAATTCATAGAAATTGAAAATAGAATCGGTTTACTTGACAGAAAACTAAGAATAATAAATGAAAATGTCGATGAACCAAACGAATGGATTGAAGCAACTAAATCTGCTTATAAAAACACATATGCTTATGAGTGGCAAGGCGATAGTTTATTATTAGCTAGAGAATCAATGCTATTTACATTCATAGAAAATTACATATTTAAATTTGAAAAAGAACCTTTACTTAAATCAATACAAACTATAGCAGAGATAATTTCTTGGAATGTTTGGCAAATGGACGGATTAAAAGGCGTAATTCCTTTCTCTTGCGGAGAAATAAAAACCAAAACAGTTAACCTATTTGGAGAAGAGGAAACCGATAATTCATTTTGCAAAGGTTGTCTTAATGGTAATATTTTCGAACATAATGGAACTTACTGTATGATAATGGATTGGCCGAACACAGGATTAAAAAGAAAAAAAATAAGATTTATTGACCTACTTCAAAATAAACATCAATCAATAAATGGCAAATAATAATCAGCTTGACATACAACTTTTAGAAAATTTAATTATTGGAAGAGTTGAGCCTCATATCTATGCTTTTACAACAGAAACAGTCCCTAATTATTTAAAAGTTGGTGACACATATAGACCTATTGAGCAAAGACTTAATGAATGGAGAAAGCATTTTCCAGAACTTGAAAAGAAGTATCAAAAGGTTGCCAAAGTTGATGAAGAAACATTTTTTAGAGACTTTGCAGTACATAAATTTTTAGAATCCGAAATCCATAAAACTAGGTTGCTACCAGATTCATTAGAATCAATCCCATATTACTCTAACGAATTCTTTAAAGATACTGAAGTAGAAGAACTAGATGATGCAATTGCAGATATTCAAGAAACTTATGAGAATAATGACACAAAATATCAATTTTATAAGTTTGAAGATAGTCCCATACCAATAGTTCACACATACAAAAGAACCAAAAGTTACGACCCAAGACCAAATCAAGATGAAACCATTGAGAGATTTAAAGAAGCAATTAAAAAAGGTAGAACAAACCTATTAATGTATGCAGTAATGCGATTTGGTAAATCGTTTACTTCAATGTGTTGTGCTGTTGCAATGGATGCAAAAATAGTTTTAATCGTTTCCGCTAAAGCTGATGTAAGAGAAGAATGGAAGAAAACAGTTGAAAGTCATATCAAATTTGATGGTTTTAGTTTTTTAAATAGTAATTCACTTTTAGAAAGCGAAACAATCATAAAAGATAAACTGGAAGCTAACGAAAAAGTTGCCTTATTTCTTACACTTCAAGACTTACAAGGAGATGACATAAAATCCAAACATAAGGAGGTGTTTGAAAATCAAATTGACCTTTTACTGATAGATGAAACTCATTTTGGTGCAAGAGCTTTAGAATATGGAAAGGTTTTAAAAGAGTTAAAGAGTAAAAAAGAACTAAAAAGCGAAACCAAACTTAATGATGAATCTTTAGACAACTTAGACGAAACAACTAAGACAATTAACTCGAAAATTCGAATCCATTTATCGGGAACACCATATCGTATCTTGATGAATAGTGAATTTACAACTGATGATATTATTGCATTTTATCAGTTCACTAATATAGCTGATGACCAACAAAATTGGGATAATGAATACTTAACCAAAGACGACACAAAAGAATGGGAAAACCCTTACTATGGTTTTCCTCAAATGATTCGTTTTGCTTTCAACACAAACGAGTCATCTAGACAAAAAATGGAAGAACTGAAAAAATTGGGTGTTACTTACACTTTTTCAGAGTTATTCAGACCAAAATCCATTCTAAAAGACACAGAAACCGAATTACATAAGAAGTTTGTTCACGAGCAAGAAATTATTGACTTGCTTAATGTTATAGATGGGACAAAAAATGATGATAATTTATTGAGTTTTCTAGATTATGACAAACTGAAAGAAGGCAAAATGTGTCGTCACATTGTTTGTGTTCTTCCCTATCGTGCTTCTTGTGACGCATTTGAAAGCTTAATTAAATCAAATGAGTTTAAAAATCTTAGTTCGTACGAGGTAATTAATATTTCTGGAGTTGAAAATGAAAAGATATTTAAGGATACACAATCAGTAAAATCTAAAATTGAAAAATGTGAAAGTGAAAACAAGAAAACAATCACTTTGACAGTAAACAGAATGCTTACTGGTAGTACAGTTCCACAATGGGATACTATGCTATATTTAAAAGATACTGCTTCACCTCAAGAATACGATCAAGCTATTTTTAGACTTCAAAGTCAATTTATAAAGACTTACAAAGAACCTAATGGAGATTCTTTTAAATACAATATGAAGCCTCAAACCTTGTTGGTTGACTTTAATCCAAACAGAATGTTCCAAATGCAGGAGCATAAATCACAGATTTACAATGTAAATGTAGAATCCAATGGAAATTCAAGATTAGGAGAACGAATAGAAAAAGAACTTCAAGTTTCACCAATAATAGTAATCAATAACAAAAAAATGGTTCAAGTTGAACCAACAGATATTTTAAATGCAGTTCGTCAATATTCAAGTGAAAGAAGTGTATTGGATGAAGCCACTTCAATTTCAATAGATTATTCATTACTGGAAATTGAAGCAATTAAAGATGTCATAGAAAAACAAGGAGGATTAAAATCAAGACAAGGTTTAGAAATTGAACCATCAAAAGGCGAAGGAGACGACCTAGATACAGGTGACAAACCTGATGGTGATGACACACCTGAGAAAGAAGACAAAGAAACAGAAACTTCAAAAGAAGATAAGGTAGACTACAAAGGAAAGTTTGCAATGTACTATGCAAGACTACTTTTCTTTTCATTCTTGACAGATTCTAAAGTCAAATCACTTGAAGAAATTATCAAATCAATTAATGATGACCAAAATAACCTCAGAATAGCAACACACTCAAATTTAGAGATAGAGGTGCTTGCTTTGTTTCAAAAACACATTAACCCTTTTGTTTTAAGCGAGTTAGATTACAAAATTCAAAATATAAATTCATTAGCAAATGACACTTCTATATCACCAATAGAAAGAGCAAGTAATGCGATGAAAAAATTTAGCCGTTTGTCAGATTCGGAGATAGTAACACCTGAATTAATTACTGATATGATGATTAATTCATTACCAGCAAATGCTATCCAAAATGAAACAAAAATATTAGATATTGCTTCAAAACAAGGTGAATTTGTTTACGCTGTTTATAAAAAGTTTGGTAAAACGGTGGCGAACAATTTTTATTCAATCCCAACATCAAAAATTGCTTATGAATTTACTAGAAAAGTCTATTCATTACTTGAGCTAAACATAGAAAATATAGAAACTGACTACTCGTCTTATGATTTAATCGAAGAAAACGATTTGATTATAGATGAAACTATAAAAATTAACAACAACGATATGAAAATTAATGTAATTGTTGGTAATCCACCATACCAAGAAAGTGATGGAGGAGCACAAGCTAGCGCTAAACCTATTTATCACCATTTTGTAAACATTGCAAAAAAAGTTAAACCCACATATATTTCTATGATTATGCCAACACGCTGGTATGCTGGTGGTAGAGGTTTAAATGATTTTAGGGAGCAAATGTTGAACGATACTAAAATTTCAGAATTACACGATTTTCTAAAACCAGATGTGATATTTCCTAACATAAACCTTAGAGGTGGTATCTGCTATTTATTATGGGATAATCAACACGATAATTCAAAGGATTTAACCAAAGTATATACTTACTATGAGGATTTAAATCCAAAAATTAATCGGAGAAGTCTAAAAACTGAAGGCTCAGATATATTAATACGACATAATAGGGCGATTGAAATCACAGAAAAAGTAAAATTAAATGATGAATTTACATCTTTTGAAAATTACATATCTTCATTGAGACCTTTTGGGTTTAGAGGCTATTTCACAAAAGATAAAAAATTTAGAAGTTCTAATAAAGGATTAAAAAGTCCAGTTATCTGTTATGGGAAAGGTAAGCAAATAGGTTATTTAGAAAGGGACGAAATAACTAAAAATGAAGATTGGATTAGTGAATATAAAGTCTATACAGCGAGAGCTAACAATATAGGTACAGAGTTGAATGATGACAACTTAAACACTTTTATAGGTAAGCCAAATACAATATGTACGGAATCCTATATAGTTGTTGGAATTGGGTTGAAACTAGATGAAAGTTCTGCTTCTAAACTGTGTAAATATTTTAAAACTAGATTTGCTAGATTTCAACATAGTATTGGTAAAGCTGGTCAAGATGCTACATCAAAAACTTACAAATTTATACCAGTTCAAGATTTTACATCTAAATCGGACATTAATTGGACTAAATCTATTGAAGAAATTGACCAACAACTTTATAAAAAATACAAATTGAGTATTGAAGAAATTGAATTTATTGAAAAAATGATAAAACCAATGTAAGCCAACGCTAAAAGCCATACACATTTGCAATTCGCTACAGCCAACACATAAGCCAAAAATTGCAAAAGAATATATCTTTACGAACGCTAGCAAGTTTGCGGAAAGAAAAGCCAGTGTACAACAATGTATAAAAATAATAGCGGTTTAATCGCTAAAATGAAAGTAAGTAAATATAAAAAAGGTAAGTGTTAAACCGAAAAGTAAGTGCATAAAATTCCGCTAATATTCTTATACTAGACCGTAGCAAATAGTGTTTTTTCTGAAGGTAAATTCAATTTGGCTAATATGGTATTCAATTCGTTTAGCGAATCCTTTTCAATTAGTTCCGTATTAATTATCAATTCTTTATGTTCTGTTTTCAATGTGTAACCTCCTACAAACTTCTTAATCCAATATATTTCATTGAGATTTAGCTTTTTTCCTAAGCCGAAAAGTTTATTTTTCTGGATTGTTCCATGTTCTATGGTTAAATATTGGTTAACTACCTCAAACAAATAAAGTCCAATATATAAAACTCCTATCACCAAATAACCATAGTCAGACCAACGTGTATTATCAGCTTCCCATAGGCTAAATATGCCAAGTCCTATCCAAAGTATTCCAAATATCAAATTCGCACGTAATCTTTTCTTCTTGAATTTGATCTTCATATTACGTTGCTATTTTTCGCTTCTACTAGTTATACTATTTTATCTAGAATAGTTAGGCGATTCTTTAGTAATGGTAACATCGTGTGGATGACTTTCGTTAATACCGCTTGCTGTAATTTTTACAAATTGTCCTGTTGCTTTTAAAGTCGCTATATCTTTAGCGCCACAGTAGCCCATTCCTGCACGTAAGCCACCAACAAATTGGTGAATACTTTCGTTTAGCTCGCCTTTGTAAGGCACACGCCCTACGATACCTTCTGGTACTAATTTTTTAATATCGTCTTCCACATCTTGGAAATAACGGTCTTTACTACCTTGTTTCATCGCTTCTACAGAACCCATACCGCGGTAAGACTTAAACTTTCTACCTTCGTAGATAATAGTTTCTCCTGGAGATTCTTTCGTTCCTGCTAAAAGCGACCCTAACATAACGGTATCTGCACCAGCTGCTATGGCTTTAGGAATATCGCCTGTGTAACGAATACCACCATCGGCAATTACTGGCACACCTGAACCTTTTATAGCGGCGGCAACTTCTAACACAGCAGAGAATTGTGGAAACCCAACACCTGCAACAACACGTGTTGTACAAATAGAACCTGGACCAATACCAACTTTTACAGCATCTGCGCCTGCTTCTACTAAAAATTTGGCTGCTGCTGCAGTGGCTACATTACCTACAATAACATCTAAGTCTGGAAATTTATTTTTTACAGATTTAAGCGCTGTTAATACCGTTTTTGTATGCCCATGTGCAGTATCAATAACCACAGCATCTACACCTGCGTTAACCAAGGCTTCTGCCCTATCTACAACATCGGCAGTTACACCCAAGGCTGCTGCCACACGTAAACGCCCATATTGGTCTTTATTTGCATTTGGTTTTTGACTTAGCTTTGTGATGTCTCTAAAGGTTATTAAACCAGATAATTTGTAATTATCGTCTACTATAAGTAGTTTTTCTATTTTGTGCTGTTGTAAAATACTTTCTGCATCATTTAGTGATGTGCCCACTGAGGCTGTTACTAAATTTTCGGAAGTCATTACATCTGCTATAGATTTGCTGTTTTCGTGTTCAAAACGTAAATCGCGGTTGGTAACAATGCCTTTTAGTTTGCCATCGTTATCTACTATGGGAATACCACCAATACTATGTTCGGCCATGTTGCGTTTTGCATCTGCTACTGTTGCCGTTAAGGGTAAAGTTACAGGATCTATAATCATACCGCTTTCTGCACGTTTTACACGTCTTACTTTTTGAGCTTGCTGCTCTATAGTCATATTTTTATGCAGTACGCCAATACCACCTTCTTGCGCCATGGCAATTGCCATTTTACTTTCGGTTACAGTATCCATTGCTGCAGAAACAATAGGCACGTTTATAGTGATGTTTCTTGTAAATTTTGTTTGTATGCTAACTTCTCGAGGTAATACTTCTGAAAAGGCTGGAACTAGAAGGACGTCGTCGTAGGTTAATCCTTCTCCAACTATTTTATTTTCGTGTGCAGTCATGATGCAATTACTGTTATAATTGCGTGCAAATATACAATTTAATTTACAGTTTTTAATATTACTATTACGTTAAGTATGCCCTTGGCAACTAAGAGGCATTTACAGGGTTTGTACCGTTTTTGGCTGGTTGGTGCGTGAGGGATTGTAGTGGCATCCTTTATGCGATGCTGTTAGGGATATAATTTTTATTGATGAACACGGTATATGGATTAGAACGTTGTTACCATACTTGCCATACATCGCATAAAGATATAACGGAAAGCCCGACCCTTTAGGGGCACGCCCAAATTATTTTAAAACTTTATTTGGAGTGTGGTATACCAGTTTCTTGGGGCAGATGGAATAATGCCTGGTCCTGGATAACCTGTGGCTCTACGGGTAAAATAGGCGTTGTCTAAAACGTTGTTTATGCCTGTTTCTAGCTTTAGTTTTTTGTAGGTATAGGAGAGTGAAACGTCTAGGATATCGTATTGCGGGATCTCGCCGATTACCCCACTTAAACTGGCTTGGGTAGAGTTGGTAGCATCGGTAAATTGGCGCCCCAAATAGGTGTATTGTATGCTGCCCAAAAGGTTTTTATAACCGCCGTTAAGTCCTGTTTTTAGATTTACATCTGGCACAAATTCTACTTTATTGCCTTCAATTCCTGGTTGGCTTGATGCGGTGTATTGCGAATTTATGATTGAGGTGTTTATGAAATAGTTGAGTTGAACATCGTTATTTAATTTTAAAATTTTTTTTAAATTGAAATCGAATAGTGATTCTACACCGTACATTACGGCGTCGCCAACGTTACCTCGCTCGCTAGTAACCCTGCCATCTGGCAAGCCTTTTTGCACGAAACCTATGCGGTTGTTGTAAAATAAACCGAAGATTCCTAAATCGTAAGACAGGTATTTTTTAAGATTACCACGGATGCCTGCATCGGCAGTAAAGCCTTTTTCGTCGGTAATATCTGGGTTTATTGAAAAGGCTGGATTGATGATGTTGATGTCTGAAAAGGTTACCGAGCGGTAGTTTTGAGACACATTACCATACAACTCTATGTTTTGGTTGGGCTTATAACTTAAACCAACGCCTAGTAGCACGAAGGAACGCTCGAAATTTCGGTTATCTTGAACAGTTTCGTTTAATATTACATTGCCTGCTGCATCTGTATTTATGCGTCTAAAAAAACCTTCGCTTTGCGTTTTAATATATTCGAAACGGAACCCTGGAGTTACCGAAAATTTATTGGATAGATAAAAAATATTTTCTCCAAAAACGGCCATATTTAAATTTGGTAAATCAAACTCTGATTGGTCTGGATAATTAGGAAATTCGTCATCGGCAAAATTAAAGTCTGCACCTGAGCCTGCACTTCCTGGACCTTGCCTTTGGTAGTTATTAGCATTATAAAATTTACTGCCTATAAGAAATGTGGCGTTTTTATCTTGTATTTTGTATTTACTAAGTAAGCGGGTTTCAAAACCAAAATTATTAAAATCGCCAACTATTAAATCGCGCTCGTTTCCTGGATCTGACTGATTTACGCGATTTGTTCTAAATCCTAAGGCGTTTCTTGATGCATTTAACCCAAATACATTAAAGGTAAAATTTGTAGCTTCTGAAAACTTATGCGCAAACTTTAAATTGTACAATAGCCAATCTACCTCAAACCAATTACGCTCTCGATTGCTTTGAAAAGGGTTATCGTTAAACATATCGTCTGTTAAGCCGCCTGCTTGTTGCGCTAAGTAACTTAGGTACGTAACTTCGGCTTCTAAAGATGTTTTTTTGTTGAATTGGTAACCAATATGGGCAAATATGTTTTGAGATTCAAATTGAGAATTTGGCCTAAACCCATCACCTTTTTTATAATTAAAATAAGAGTAATAGCTCCATTTGCCTTTTGTACCACTTACACTTGTAAAATTGGTGTAGAGTCCAAAACTGCCCAGCGTATTTCTGGTAATAATTTCTAGTGGTTTATTAGGGTTTGGCGATTTTAGCTTAAAGTTAATTAAACCGCCAAACTGTGTACCGTATTGTAAAGATGCTGCACCACGAATTACTTGAATTTCTGAAAGGCCTTCGGCTGCTGGCGTATAGTAACTTTCTGGATAGCCTAAAACATCTGCACTAATATCGTAACCGCTTTGCCTGGTATTGAAATTTGCAGTACGGTTAGGGTCTAAACCACGACCGCCCACATTTAACTGCAAGCCTGCATCATCGTTTTGAAAAATATTTAAACCTGCTACCTGACTGTAAATTTGGCGTGCATTGTTGGTAGCTAAATTTCCTAGAGATTGTTCTACCAAAACCACCTCAGTTTTTTTACCTGCATAAATTGCGGTTTCTTCAACATCCTTTAAGCGTTTTAACTCAAAAGCGCGACGTTTTCTAGCATTTATGACCACTTCGGACAACTCTGTGGTTGCATTTTTTAGTATCACCTGCAAGTTTGTAGCAGCTTTGGTGTTTATGTTACGTTCTTCAATTTCGTATTCCGAAGAAAAAAATACAAGTGTTATATTTTCTTTTGAAGTTGTGAATTGAAAACTTCCAGAACTGTTGGTAGTTGTGAGCAGTCCCGAACTTTTATCGTAGATTTCGATATTGGCTATAGGCGCGTTAGTTTTTTCAAGTAAAACAACACCTTTTACTGTGTTTTGGGCATAAAATGCAACACTTAAAAAAAGTGCTATTAGTACGTTATAATCCTTTAATCTCATCCTTAAACGGCAATATCCAGTGCTTTGGTTTAAACGATTCTTTTTCGGCGTACAAATTTACGCTTTTATCTATATATGGCATGCTTAATCTGCCATTTAATGCGACATAACTTTCTACAAAAACCTGCACATTTTTATGGCCTTGCGCTGTGAAGTGATTTCCAAGATAATGTGCGTATTCCAAAATAAAATCGGGTTGTGCGCTCATTTGCTTTTCTTGAAACGCGGTTAAAAAATCTTTATTATCTACATAGAAAAAATCTCCTGTTTTAGAATTTTTAATTTTGAATGTTGCAATGCCCATTTTTTCCATTAACATAACGCGCCATGAAAACCGATAACCTTCTTCTGTCCAAAATAGTTCTCCTGGATATACCAAATACCTAAAGGGCATTACCAACTGTATCACAAAAAACACAACAATTAGCGTTATTACAGGTTTTTGAAATGCATAGGTGTAGTTTTCTTTTTTATTAAGGAGACTTAAATGGCTTAAACGTAGCCCTAAAACACTTAATAGTTTACTTATGAATTTGATAAGTGTTTTATGCATAGTAGCATCAAAGAAAATCAGTGTAGACACAATCATGATAAACGGAAACATGCCAATAGGAAATAATACTCTTGTAAATACGTGGAATATAACAACTAACACAAAAGCAAACACCCTAGTTTTTTTGTACAGTAATAAAAATGGAATGGTTAAATCGTATAGCGCACCGCTCCAACTCATTGCGAAATGAAACCAGTTTTGATGCATAAGTGCATCGCCAATAAATGGCAAATCGTATTTTGAAGGCAGCCATATTTTTAAGGGTTGCGCCTTAAATAACCAATCGCTATTTAATTTCGCTAAACCTGCGTAAAAATAAACGATACCTAACAACAACTTTATACTATCTATAGTCCATTTTGGCACATTGGTATAGTGTCGTTTTTTTAAAATAGCATCTACTGAAAAATGGGCGTTTGCAGGTAAAAATATGATTAAAAAACTAAGCAAACTGATAAAATAGTAATGGTTAAGATAGGTGGTTTTATCCATTAATTCGATATAGACAAAAGACAGAAAAAAAGTAATAATTGCTATTCTGTATTTAAACCCTAACGCAACACAAAGTGATGCTACGCCACAAATTATAAAAAGTAAGTAGGTGTAATTTCCCAGAGGTTTTACCCATTCAAACCCGTAATAAGAAAAATGAAATTTTGGTTGTATGTATAGTGTTTCAATCCAACCGTGGTACCAAAAGCGTATGATACTAAAACACATCATCATACCAAACGCTACTCTAAATACCGCTAATGGTGCTGCATGTGTATGTTGCTTGAGATATGTTTTAAAACTAAAACTCATTTGTAATAAAAAAAGGTTGCCTTTTTAGACAACCTTTTGATGTTTTATTTTTATGGACTAATCGCCGTCTGCATCTACAAAATCTACGCTTATATTAAAAGCTTGTAGCATGTCTACTTTTAGTGCTACAACTGCTAACTGTAACGCATCGTAGGCTTGTGTCATTTTTGTATTATCACTCTCTACTTGAGCAGATAAATCTTCGTTTAGAGCTTCTAGTTTTTGTCGTGCATCGTCGAATCTAGAATTAATTAAAGTTGCCAAATCGTTTCTATCCAAATCTATTAAATACGATTTAAAACTTTCTCCTGTTGCAGTACTAGAAAATGCTTTTCCATTAAATACATCTTGTACAGTATTTAATGCTTGTAAAGCAAAATCTTTAGAATATACTTTACTATAAAACCCTTCAACCCTGTCTGGTAATGGTGTTGAAGAAAAGTTACCTGCTGGAATACCGATTTTATTGGCTCTTAAGCCTTTTTCGTAATAAAAAATAAAATCGTTTGTTATTTTGTTTAAGGCACTTGTACTTGTATTTCCTGTTTGACTGACAAAAATATTTCTGTATGAACTTGTCCAATCTTCTAAAACATCATCCGTTAAAGATTTCATTTGATCAATAAGATCTGAAAGGTACATTGTATAGTTAGGATCCTCGTATTTAGCAAGTATACTAACATCACTATCATCAATACCAAATAACATATAATCTACAGCTGGAAACCCAACGGCATCGTTATTATTAACATTGGCTAAATCGTAAGCACCATTAGAAATATTACTTTCTATGTCTGTAGTATTTGTTGGGTACACATTCATTTGAAACGCATACTGAATCTCTTCGGCTCTACCAATGTTGTAAACCTCAACATTTTGCCATGATAAATATGCTGAAACCCATGATGCCCTTAAAGCATCTAAGTTAGATTGATTGGGGTTTGAAACAAATGTTTCTTTAGTTGATTGTAAATCTGAAAGTTTAGCGCTTAAATCTTCAAAAGCAGGAATAACAATATTATCGGCAACATTAGTTAACAATGCTGCTCTATCAAAACTATCGCCACCAGTTGGCTCATCATCGGTAGATGATGAACTACATGCAACTATTAACCCTGTAACAATTAATCCTAAAAAAAACTTTTTCATCACTTCAATTTTTTTCTTTTTCAATAATTTTTTGCAAAAATATGAAAAGTAGTTGCGCCTTTCAAAAAACAACTACTTTTCATTATAACTTTTAATTTAATTTGTGCTTCCTGCCGCTGCTACTGTAAAATTAAATCTTGCGGCTATGGTGTTAGACATGGTTTCTAGAGTATCTTCTGTAATATCCCAAAACCCATTACCTTGTGTTAAGGTTGTAATAAAATCGTCTACTTCGGCTTTAGTAAAATAAGGTGCGTTAGTACCTGGTTTTCTAGTAAATTGTAAGCTATAGATAAACCCAAATCCTTCTGATAAATCATGAAATGCTGCACCTTTATCTGATTCCAAAATATTCTTTCCTTGTTGCAAATAGTACACAGCTCTTATACCAATTATTTCTGATATTTTTTCTCTTAAAATTGCAGCTTGTGCATCTCTTACGCTATAATTACCGGCTACAATCGCAGCTCTACCTAATTTAAATGCTTGGTAAATATCGTCTGCAATTCCAGCAAAATCAGGATCGCCTTCTACACGACCAATGTATTTATTAAGAAAACTATCTGCACCAAGATCTAAATTTGGATTAGCAGCATCACCATTTAAGCCATATACATAACCATAAGCTTCATCCCACTTATGCTCCATATTGGTGTAATTTTTACCATCTGCAACCACTCCAGCATCGTTATCTGCAATGTTAGATCCTGCATCTAAAACTGCAGGACTTAAATAATTATTCAAGGCTTGGTCTACCATTAAAGCACCCGTCATTCCCTTAATTACGGCTTGGTTGTATTCTAAGCCTTTTGCATTTACATATCGTGTGGCACCGCCACCTGCTTCTTGTATTTGTCCTGCTATACCTACGGCAGCATTAACATTCCAATTAGGGTAAACCTCATCTACTTGACCTTTAATCCAGCTATCAAAGTCTGCTTTAATGGCATTGGCATCTGTAGTATTTGCTGAAAAATAATCTGTTGAGGCTGCAATTTTACTTCTTATGTTTTTACCCGATGTGTTTAAATCCGTATTTGCAAAATAATCACCTGTATTGGTAAACATACCATCTAGTTCAACCTCTGATTTAGATGTGTTTAATAAAGCAGCATTCAACGCTTCTCCCATTAAAATTCGAGTTGTTTGCCCGTTAAAATCTACTGTTGTATTTCCATCTCTAGAAAACTCATACGTTACTGGTGCAACCACACTAACTGGTTCTATAGTATTATCATCGTCGTTAGAACAAGATTGTAATACCGTTGCTACTACACATATACTTAATACTAGTTTTTTCATTTTGGTTTTGTTTGATCTTTTTATTTAGACTTATTATAAATAGATTTTCGAATGCAAATATATAACTGAAAATTACTTACTCAAAGTTTATTTAGACTAATTTTAAATAGAATTTAAATATTAGTATTAAACCACTGAATAAAAGCAATTTAAAAATGTTAAAATTCTACATTTAACATCGCCAAAAAGCATTTTAATTAGAATTTTACCTTTTTTATTAGGTAAAATCATGTACTACTTTTGCAAAAAAGCAATGACTTTTAAATGATGTTTGGGCTTGCAAGTATGCTGCGTTAAGGATTGCAACGGCATCCTTTTTGCGACGATTTGATGATGAGAAATATACTGAATGCTATATGTATGTTAAGTTGATGAAATATTAAAACATGTATGGGACGCTTCGCAAAAAGATATAGTGGAAAGCCCGACCGGAGCTAAAGCGGAGGGAACGCCCAAAATTGTTTAATGAAAATGGTTAAAAATTTTAGAGGCTTCATTATAAGCACTTTCAAAACTTAAAGCGTTTAAATTGTTTTTTTGCTGTGTGGTAAAGTAAGATAACAACTTTTCGGTAGGCATATTACCTGTAAGTTCGTCTTTTGCCATAGGGCAACCACCAAAGCCTTGTATGGCGCCATCAAAACGCAAGCATCCTGCTTTATATGCAGCATCTACTTTTTCGAACCAGGACGTTGGTGTGGTATGTAAATGTGCGCCAAACTCTATGTTTTGATACTGAGGTATTAAATTTGAAAATAAATAATCGATGCTTTCTGGGTTTGAAGTGCCAACGGTATCGCTTAACGATAAAATGGTAACACCCATATTCGCTAGTTTTTCTGTCCACTCGCCAACAATATCAACATTCCAAGGGTCGCCATAAGGGTTTCCAAAACCCATTGATATGTACACTACAACCTGTTTGTTTGCTGCGTAGGCAATTTCTAAAATTTGATGGAGCGTAATAACAGATTCGGCTATGGTTTTGTGCGTATTACGCATTTGGAAATTTTCTGAAATTGAAAACGGATATCCTAAATAATCAATTTCTTTGTGTTGACACGCGTCGTTAGCGCCTCTAACATTAGCTATAATAGCCAATAACTTGCTTGTAGTTGTACTTAAATCTAATTGTGAAAGCACTTTGGCCGTATCTGCCATTTGCGGAATAGCCTTTGGTGATACAAAGCTTCCAAAATCTATAGTATCATAGCCTACGCGTAATAATGATTGTATGTACTGTACTTTTTTTGCCGTAGGTATACTTTGTTTTATACCTTGCATAGCATCACGCGGACATTCAATTATTTTGATGGATTTAGCCATGTTAGACCTTAAAATTTTGGATGTTAAAAGTACTATTATTTTTGAGAATGTAAGTTTCGTTTATTTTTTACGACCTAAATTAAATTATCAATACATAAACAACTATACCATGAAAAAAATTACTTTTTTATACTTTTTATTTTTAAGCGTTATAAGTTTTGCGCAAAGTGTAGCAACTTATAATATTGAATTTACAAATTACTGGAATGCAACAAATCACAGCGAAAACACGACGTTTCCTGGTAGTAATGCACACTGGTCGCCGTTAGTTGGTGTTAACCATAATAGTAATGTTACTTTTGTGGCTATGGGAGCCGCAGCAACAACAGGTGTTGAAAATATTGCTGAAACTGGCAGTTTTAGTGCGTTTCAAAATACTGATGTACAAAATGCTATTACTGCTAATAATGCGCAACAATTTTTTAATGCAGGAGACTTATTTCTTAATGAGGCTACAGATAAAATTATTTTTAATGGATTAGAGGTTAACGAAAATTTTCCGCTACTTACCATGCTTTCAATGATTGCACCAAGTCCTGACTGGATGATTGCTGTTAACGGCTTAGAATTAAGAGAAGCTGGCAGTTGGAAAACTTCTATTACTATGGATCTTTTTCCATATGATGCTGGTACAGAAGATGGTACCACATATTCACTAGCAAACCCTGCTACAACAGGTGGCGTGGTTACTAGTTTAGCGGGTACTGATCCTTTTGATAATACTAGAGTTGCACAACTAACTATAACATTAGCTTCTGTTTTAAGTACAGATGATACTAGAACTATTGAAAAAATTACGGTTTTCCCAAACCCAGTAACAGATAAATTATCGCTTACCAACATTCAAAATTCTAACTTAAAAAGTATAGAAATTTATAATGTTTTAGGGAAATTAGATCGCACAGTTTTTGTTAAAAATAACGTGAACACTCTTGACGTAGATGTATCAAATTTAACTTCAGGTGTCTACCTCTTAAAGCTTAATAATGAAGAAGGTAATAGCAAAATTCAAAAATTAATTGTACAATAATCACACATCGTCGATAAAAAAATTACGGTTAACGTTTTTTTTATATTGATTTAACTCTATGGGGTACTTTTGTTGCAAACTATGTGCCCCATGAAGTTTTGCCCAAATCCTAAGTACATTTTATTCTTACTATCTATAGCATTTACTTGTGCTATTTATGGTCAAGAATCTGTGGACTTTTGTGGCACAGAAATAACGGATGCATCTTTATCCTATTATAAAAATTTCCAAGACGATATTAAACAATATGAAGCTGAGTTTATCTCTATCTCTCAGCAGATAAAAAAATCTGGAACGTATAAAAATAATGCGCCTAAGCCATTAAATTCAATACCGGTAAAAGCACATATTATCCGTTCATCTTCAGGACAGGGCGGTTTAGAGCTAAATGAATTATATACTGCAATAGCAGATTTAAATGCCATTTATGCAGACGCTTACATGGAATTTTTTCTTTGCGATGGTATAAATTATATCAATAACGACCAATTTTATCATAGGTTTAATAGAACAGACGAAGCTGAATTAACTGCAGATAATTATGTTCCTGGTGTGATAAATATTTATTTCACAAATTATGTTGAAGTTAGAACTGGTGTTAGTTTGTGTGGGTATTCCAATACATTTGGCGGATCTGATGTTATTGTAATGAAAAATGGTTGTGGTACAAACGGCACATCATTAGCCCATGAAATTGGACATTTTTTCTCCTTAATGCATACACACGGTCGTGATAATAATAGACTAACTACTGAATTGGTTGATGGTTCTAATTGTGATACCGATGGTGACATGATTTGTGATACACCTGCAGATCCTAAAATAGGCACTCACGTAGTAAACGATAACTGTGAATACACTGGTAATGCAAAAGATGCTAATGGTGACGTTTTTAAACCTGATACCAAAAACATCATGTCGTATTCTCGTGCTAGTTGCAAATCGTATTTTTCTGAACAACAATTGGCTAGAATTTATGCGTTTTATAAATCGGCTAGACACTATTTATCTTGTCCATCTTCAAATGTAGACTTTACGGCAGATACTTTTATTGCTTGTGAAAACGAGCTTACTGTAAACTTTACCGATTTAAGTGTTGGTGCTACATCATGGCAATGGGATGTTGATGGTGATAATATCATAGATTATACAGAACAAAATCCTTCGCACACCTACACTAAAGGTATATACGATGTAACGCTCACTATATCAACTAGCAATAAAGTTTTTAAAAACGACGATAATACGGAGGATGCTGTAAATACTATAAGCAAAACATTTTCGCAAATCATTAAATTAGGTACACAAGAAGACACATCATTAAACGTGGATTTTGATACTTTTGAGTTTGCAAGTGCTGAAGGTTGGTCTGCAATTGATGTGTCAGGAAATGGCTTTAATTGGTTGGTTAATAACAGTGAAACAGTATCTACTAACACAGGACCCGTTTTAGATAAAACAACCTATAATAGTTCTGGACGCTACATATATACTGAAGCTTCAGGATCGCAAGAAGGTGACATTGCAGAATTTGTATCACCTTGTATCAATATTGATGAGAATAATAAACAACTATCGTTTTTCTACCATATGTTTGGCGACAATATTGGAGAACTGCATGTTGATATAGAGACACCAAATGACTATTTTTATGATGTTATACCTGCAATAATCGGTGCTCAACAAATTAACCAAACCGATGATTTTATTGAGCAATTGGTTAACCTTTCTAGATTTAATGGACAAACTATTAACATCCATTTTAGAGCCATTCGAGGTAATGGTTGGGCTGGTGATATTGCTATTGATGGTGTTACTATAAAAAATAGTACTGCAACAAATAAAAGTAATGCAACATCAAATTTAATGCTATATCCTAATCCTGTTACTAATGGCGTTTTAAATATTGTAACTACTTCTGAAAAGAAAAATCCTGATGATTATTACACGGTTTCAAACTTAGTAGGACAAGTGTTTTTGATGGGAGATGTATCTGGTAAAGATTCGATAGATGTATCTAAATTACCTAAAGGGTCTTATTTGGTTACCATTGTAAGTGGTAATACCGTAGAAGTTAAGCAATTTATAAAATAAAACTAAAGTCTTAATTCTTTAATATGGCTTTATTAATACGTTTTATTAAACTAGGGCCTTCGTAAATAAAACCTGTATAAATTTGTACCAAGTTGGCACCAGCGTTAAGTTTTTCTAAAGCGTCATCTGCCGAGTGTATACCTCCAACTCCAATAATTGGAAATGCTTTATTACTTTTTTCAGAAAGGTATTTTATAACTCTTGTACTTTTATCTTTAATGGGTTGCCCACTTAATCCACCATTACCTATAGCATCTAGCTTTGCTTTAGAAGCTTTTAAACCACTTCTATCTGTAGATGTATTACTGGCTATAACACCATCTAGTTTGGTATGCTTTACCAAATCTATAATTTCATCTAACTGACCATCATTTAAATCTGGAGCTATTTTTAAAACAATTGGCTTTTGTACATCAAATGTGTTATTTGCGTTTTGAACCGCACCTATAAGTTCCTCAAGATAATCCTTGTCGTTCAGTTTTGCATGACTGCCTACATTAGGGCAACTTACGTTGAGTACAAAATAATCCACATAAGGGTGCAGTGCGTTAAAACATGTTAAATAATCCTTTGTGTAATCTTCAGGTTTTGTGTCTGTGTTTTTACCAATGTTACCACCTATAATTAGTGTTCCTTTATTTTTCTTAAGTTGTAAGATTGCAGCACCTAACCCTTCATTATTAAAACCCATCCTATTAATAATGCCTTTATCATCTTTCAATCTAAATAAACGCTTTTTGGGGTTGCCTTCCTGACCTTTTGGTGTTACTGTGCCTATTTCTATAAAACCAAATCCAAAATTTGCAAGTTCATTATACAATACTGCATTTTTATCAAATCCTGCAGCAAGCCCTACGGGGTTTTTAAATTTTAATCCAAATAATTCACGCTCTAAACGTTTGTCTTCAACTACATATAAACTTTTAAATAAGGCAGAAGCACCAGGGATTTTACAAGTTAGCTGTATTAAACTGAATGTGAAATGGTGAATTTTTTCAGGATCGAAGGCAAAAAAAATAGGACGAAGAAGTGCTTTGTACATCAGTAATATTTGTGCAAAAATAGGTGTAAATACTGTAAATAAAAAATTGATATTAAGTACTGTAATTTCACTTAAAATTTGAATAATAATTGTAATTTAGAATTAAAAAAATTAAACAACAGTAAAATTCAAATCTATGATTTCTAAAGAAAATATAATAAAACGATTTACAAGTTATGTAACCATAGATACTGAATCTGATCCTAATTCTAAAACAACACCAAGCACCAAAAAACAATGGGATTTGGCAAATAAACTGGCAGAAGAATTAAAAACCATTGGTATGCACGATGTGTCAATTGATGCAAATGCTTATATAATGGCAACTCTACCAAGTAATGTAACGCATAAGGTACCAACTATAGGTTTTATAGCGCATTTTGATACCTCACCCGATTTTACTGGAGCAAATGTAAATCCACAAATTATAGAAAATTACCATGGTGGCGATATTGTGTTGCATAAGGAAGAAAACATCATTCTATCTCCAGATTATTTTGAGGATTTAAAGCAATACATAGGTCAAACACTAATAACTACTGATGGTACTACACTTTTAGGAGCCGATGATAAAGCGGGCATTTGCGAAATAGTTTCGGCTATGGAATATTTAATTAATCATCCTGAAATTAAACACGGTACCATTAAAGTTGGGTTTACACCCGATGAAGAAATTGGCAGAGGCGCACATAAGTTTGATGTAGAAACGTTTGGAGCAGATTGGGCGTACACTATGGATGGTAGTCAAATTGGAGAATTAGAATACGAAAATTTTAACGCAGCTAGTGCTGTTGTAACAGTAAAGGGTAAAATTGTGCATCCAGGTTACGCAAAAGGTAAAATGATAAACTCGATGTACATTGCTACAGAATTTATAAACTCCTTACCTAGAATTGAAACGCCAGAACATACAGACGGCTACCAAGGTTTTTTTCACTTACACGATATAAAAGGAGCGGTTGAGCAAACTACCTTGCACTACATTATTCGCGATCATGACAAGCAACATTTTGAAGCTCGTAAAGAAGTGATGCAAAAACTAACTAACGAATTGAACTCGCAATACGGCAGAGAGGTAGTTACAACCGAAATAAAAGACCAATACTACAACATGCGCGAAAAGATTGAACCTGTAATGCATATTGTTGATATTGCAGAAGAAGCCATGAAACAACTAGATATAGAACCCCTAATTAAAGCCATAAGAGGTGGTACAGATGGTTCGCAATTAAGTTTTATGGGATTACCTTGCCCTAATATTTTTGCTGGCGGCCATAATTTTCATGGACGTTATGAGTATGTACCCGTAGAGAGTATGATTAAAGCTACTGAAGTAATTTGTAAGATTGCGGAGTTAACTGCTGCTGTTAAGGCATAAGCTTAGTGCTTCGGTTCAACTAAATATACTATTTCTTATTCTGAAATACATACAAACTGATACATCGTATTAGTAAGAAAACAAAAAAAGGCTTTCCAACTGGAAAGCCTTTTTTAAAACAAGTTATTAAAAACTCTATTTTTTAACTGCTGCTGGCGCATTAAGTTTGGTGCTCATTTCCATAGAAATGGCAGATCTATCAAACTTTAATTTTCCTGCTAAGGTTTCAATAACACAAGAGTTATCTTTAGCGTTAAGCTCAGCAATTTTACCATGCAAACCGCTTTTAGTAATAATTCTATCGCCTTTTTTTAATTCCGCTGCAAACTTCTTTTCTTTCTTTGCGCGTTTCATCTGTGGTGCTATCATAAAAAAATAGATAACCACAAACATCAATACAAATGGCAATAAACTGCCAAAACCTCCTTCTCCCATTGTTTTATAATTTAGCTTTGTGCTGGTTGTGCCTTATTAGGGTCTGGTTTAACAAAAGCTGTAATTTTAACACTTTCTCTACCATTTTCGGTATTAGCCGTTATATTGATAGTTTTTGATACTTTGTTAGAACCACTTCCATTAAACTTCACAGAAAATTGTCCTTCCTCTCCTGGTGCTAAAGGTGCTCTACTCCAATCTTTAGGCACTGTACAACCACAGGTACTTTTTATATCAGTTATTACCAATGGTGCATCACCTGTATTTTTATATTTAAATACAGTTTCTACTGGAGTTTTAGACTCTATTTCTCCAAAATCGTGCTCTTTTTTATCAAAAGTTAACACAGGGAATTTTGATGCTACTGCATCTCTTTCAGCAGCTTTTGCTACGTTAGTTTCGTCTATTTTTTTTGTAGCATCTTCTTTACAACTTGTAAAAGCCACTAAGCACAATGCGCTCAATCCTAATATTAGTTTTCTCATAATTATATATTTATTGGTGTGTAAAAATAGCAATTATTTAACTGTTTAAAAACTTTTAATAGCTTCTTAACATGGTTGGCATTACATTAAGCCACGCCCTACTTTATTAAATTTTCCTTCGCTTTTGTATTCTTTAATCAACTTATCTAGAATTCCATTGATAAATATGCTACTTTTTGGGGTAGAATATTCTTTAGCAATTTCTAAATACTCATTAATAGTAACCTTTACAGGTATTGAAGGAAACTGTTGTAATTCGCAAATACCCATTTGCAGCAAAACATAGTCTAAACTAGCAATTCTATCTGCATCCCAATTTTTAGTTTTTTGGGCAATTTCCGTATTAATTGCATTAGCATTTAAAATGGTTTTCTTAAACAAATCTATAGCAAACTGCTTATCCTCAATATCTTTGTAAAGTTTAGGTGCAAAATGTGTGTTGGTGCTACTTGTCTTTAATTTTCTAATAAGTTTTAAAATGGTAGTGTTTACCGTAGGTAAATCGTCTAACCATGTTAAATTCTTATCTTCTATGTAGTCGTATAACTTTTCGTTGGGCGCAATAATTTCTTTAAAAATATCTACAAAAAAGTCCTTATCTTCTTTAAAATCAGAAGTGCGCGTTTGCATATAATCTTTATACACATCACTTTGTATAATAGATTTAAAAATAATATCTACATACTCACTGTCTAGTTCCCAGTTTATAGCTTTATTATTTTTAAAACTTTCTTGTAACGTCTCAGTTTCAAGAATAGCTTGAAATACTTGATTATTTATAAATTTTCTATTGGGGTTTTTATCTTCTGTTGTAGCTAAATGCTTTTTTTGTTTCTTGTCTAAATCTTGTGAGGCACGTTTTTGTACTTCTAGTAGCAAAGACATCATTAGAAGATATAAATTGTGCATATTCTCTATACTAAACACCAAAAATTTTTCATCTCGTTTCAAATCATCACTTTCGCTACCATTAAAAGCATAAATGGTTTGCATTACTTTTACACGAATATGGCGTCTGTTTAGCATCATTAGAAAGAACTTAAGTTAAAACTTATATTATGTTTTTTACTTTTTTATGCAGGCAAAAATAATACTATTTTACTAAAACAGATTGTAATTTTAAGTTTTGTTGTGCTTAAATAGTTTTAGCTATTATTTAACAGTAACATTAACCGCCTTAAACGCTACTCTACTATTTATAACGTATATTTGCGCATCATTTTTTCTAAGTTTAAGTGAAAGAACTCAAGCACCTCAATAAATACTTTTTAAAATACAAAAACCATCTATTAGTTGGGATTGTAATTACAGTAATTGCTCGTATTTTTTTGCTATTTACGCCGCGTTATATAAGACGTATTTTTGAAATTATTGAAAATAAAGCAGGATTAAATGAAGACCAAATTAGAGCAGAATTGCTTGAAGCCATTCTCTACATTATAGGCGCCGCTATTATTGCTGGTATTTTTACATTTTTAATGCGACAAACCATAATTAACGTATCGCGTTATATTGAGTATGACTTAAAAAACGAGATTTACGCCCAATACCAAAAACTATCACTTAACTTTTATAAAAAAAATAGAACAGGCGATTTAATGAATCGCATAAGCGAAGATGTAGGTAGAGTACGCATGTATGCAGGTCCTGCAATTATGTACAGTATTAACACTGTAACACTTTTTGTAATTGCACTAATTTACATGTTTAACCAAGCACCAACATTAACGCTTTACACCATTGTACCATTACCTATACTATCCATAATAATTTATAAATTAAGTAAAGAGATACATAAACGTAGTACTGTTGTACAAGAATATTTATCAAAGCTCTCTACCTTTACACAAGAGTCTTTTAGCGGTATTTCGGTAATAAAAGCTTATGGTATAGAACCAAAAATCTCAGTAGATTTTGATACCTTATCTACCACGAGTAAAGAAAAACAATTGCATCTGGTAAAAGTACAAGCACTATTTTTTCCTATGATGATATTGCTTATTGGCACCAGTAACCTTTTGGTAATTTATATTGGTGGCATGCAATATATAAATGGTGAAATTGAAAGCTTAGGTACTATAGCAGAATTTATAATTTACGTAAATATGCTTACATGGCCAGTTGCAACTGTTGGTTGGGTAACCTCTATAGTACAGCAAGCTGAAGCGTCTCAAAAACGTATTAATGAATTTTTAAAGATTGCACCTGAGATTAAAAACGAAGTAAAGGAGCATACTGAAATTACGGGTGATATTAAGTTTAAAAATGTATCGTTTACTTATGACGATACCAATATTCAAGCATTAAAAAATGTATCTTTTAATATCACTGCAGGAGAAACCCTAGCTATTTTAGGAAAAACAGGATCGGGAAAATCTACAATTTTAGATTTGGTAGGCAGACTTTATGATGTCGATGAAGGTAAAATTATTTTAAACACTATTGAAATAGCCAAACACAACTTAACAGATTTAAGAGAAAATACAGGTTACGTACCACAAGATGCGTTTTTATTTTCTGATTCTATTAAGAACAACATTAAATTTGGAAAAGAAGATGCTACCGATGACGAAGTGATTGCTGCTGCTAAACATGCGCAAGTTCATAAAAACATTGTAAACTTTAATAAAGGCTATGATACAGTTTTAGGAGAACGTGGCATTACATTATCTGGCGGACAAAAGCAACGTGTATCTATTGCTAGAGCCATTATTAAATCGCCTAAAATTTTATTGTTTGATGATTGCCTTTCTGCTGTTGATACCGAAACAGAAGAGAAAATACTAAAAAACCTCTTTAAAATATCAAAAGGTAAAACTACCATAATTGTTAGTCATCGTGTATCTTCTGCAAAAAATGCTGATAAAATTATTGTGTTAGAAGATGGAGAAATTGTTCAAAACGGTACACATGATACCCTTATAAATACTGATGGATATTACAAACATTTGTATTTAAAACAGTTGAGCGAAACCAACGATAACAAAATTGTATAATTACAATACCATTCCCAAAACACATTCAATTTAATGCAATAAATTTGAAGATTTTAAAAAGAAACTTCAAAAAATGTTGGTTAGTTTAGGTTTTTTTTAGATTTTTGAAGTTAGCAACACGTATTAAATCAATCATAACTATAATGAATCACAACGGCATGATGGAGAAAGAGGAAATTTTTTCTAAAGTACTAAGAGCAGGAAGACGCACATATTTTTTTGATGTTAGAGCTACAAAAGCTGATGATTATTACCTAACTATTACCGAGAGTAAAAAATTTACAAACGACGATGGTTCATATCATTATAAAAAACACAAAATTTATATTTACAAAGAAGATTTCTCTGAGTTTAAAGAGATTTTAGCTGAAATGACAGACTTTATCATTACCGAAAAAGGAGATGAAGTTATTAGCGAACGTCACCAAAAAGACTTTAAGAAAGAGTACGACCAGCCCGCCACTGACGACGTTGTACCCGAAACAAAATCTACAGAAAGTTTTACTGATATAGATTTTGATGATATTTAAAACATAATTACTACAATAAATTATTTATAAAAATTTAACCGCTATAACTATAGCGGTTTTTTTTATGCCTTTACCTATCTATCTAATGCTTTACCTAAATTTAAGATACTACACTACCATTTGTAACCTTACATTCTGGATTTAGTAAAATAACATCTGTACCAGAAACGGCTCCTAAAACCAGACATTCACTCATAAATTTAGCGATTTGCTTTTTGGGAAAATTAACAACAGCAACAATTTGTTTATGCAACAAATCTTCTTTTTTGTAAAGTGTAGTAATTTGTGCTGATGATTTTTTTACACCTAACGCTCCAAAGTCAATAACAAGTTGGTATGCAGGGTTTCTAGCTTCAGGAAAATCGTTTACTTCTACAATTGTGCCTACTCGCAAATCTGCTTTAATAAAATCTTCAAAAGATATTTTGTTACTCATTTTTTAAAGATAGAAATTATTCCGAAATTTGAAAAAACATCATAATACATTATGGCAAGAACACCATCAAACATGCTTCCGTTGGGAACAATAGCTCCAGATTTTTCGCTTTTAGATACAGTATCAAATACCACTTTACATCTAAATAACTTAAAGGGAGAACATGGCACAGTAATTATGTTTATTTGTAACCACTGCCCTTTTGTAATTCATGTTAACGAAGCAATGGTAGCCTTAGCAAAAGATTATCAAGCTAAAGGCATTGCATTTATTGCTATTTCTAGTAACGATGTTGAGAATTACCCACAAGATAGCCCTGAGAAAATGAAAACTCATGCAGCAATTGAAGGCTACCCGTTCCCCTACTTATATGATGAAACTCAAAATGTTGCAAAGGCTTATGACGCTGCTTGTACGCCAGATTTTTATCTTTTTGATGCTGAATTAAAATTAATTTACAGAGGCCAATTAGATGATTCTAGACCAGGAAACGGCATACCGTTAACAGCTAAAGATTTAAAGCATGCATTAGATTGTGTTATAGAAGGAAAAGAAAATACTGCACCGCAAAAGCCAAGTATTGGCTGTAATATTAAATGGAAACTTTAGTGCAATTTTAGTTGCCAAAACCCTACATCTAACCAAGTATCAAATTTTCTTCCCACTTCTTTAAAGTGTGCCACTTTTTCAAAGCCAAACTTTTCGTGAAGTTTTACGCTAGCCGCGTTAGGTAGTGTTAAACCGCCTAAGGCGATATGATAATTTTCGCGTTTCAAAATAGCTAAAAGGGCTTCATAAAGTTTTGAACCTATTTGCCTGCCACCAAAACCATTTTTAATATAAACTGTGGTTTCAATAGTTTTACTATATGCGGGTTTTGGGCGCCATTTACTGCCATAAGCATAGCCTAATAGTTCACCAGCATCTTCAAAAATTAAAACAGGATATTTGTCATTTATGCGCGTTAATTTTGCTTCAAAAGCGCTTAAAGTTAACGGTTCAACATCAAAAGTAACTATGGTATTTAAAACGTAATAGTTATAAATATCTAGCAACGCTTGGGTATCTTTAATTTCAAATGGTCTTATCATGTTACAACCAGCCCTTACGTTTCATAATGTTTTCAATATGTGCATAATGATGCTTACTGTGCCACGCGTAATTACCGATATTATAGTCTAAAAATACTTCGGCATTTGTTTCAGGATGTATAAAACGTTTCTTTAAATCTGTATTAGAAAGGCTTCTTAACAAAACCACTAATTTGTAGTGTACTGCTTTTAAATGCTCAATAGACATTTGTATGGGTGCTGTTTTACTATCCGAAAGTTCTGCCCACTTTACTTCATTATAAGCCTTAATAAGTGGTGTATCCTCTGTTAATGCCCATTTAAAACGTGTATAACTGTGATGATGACTATCTGAAACATGATGCACCGTTTGCCGTATGGTCCAACCACCCGGCCGGTAAGGCGTATCTAATTGTGCTTTTGTTAAATGTTTTACTAACGCTTCTAATTTAATGGGAAATGTTTCTAAAGTTATAATCCATTTAGAAATATCTGCAGATGTAATTGGATTTGGACATTTAAATTGCCCAATAGGGTATCTTAATTGTTCTAGATCAGTTGCATTCAAACTTAATTATTTTAAAGTAAATTTATAAAATAATACGATATATTACGCAACTTCATTTACGCCTTTTTGTAAATAGTTTATAGCTTCGTAAATACAACTAAATCGCTTCATTTTATTATTAAAAAATAAATTCTCAACCATAAAACCTAGCATTGACGATTTTTTATCTGATACAACACAATAGCCTTTTAAACTGTATTGGTTGGTAAAAAACTTAATCCAGTCTTGCGGCATTACAGAATATGAATGTATGCGGTTTGATACGTACACCAAATCACTACCATCAGTATCTAAAATGGCAGTTACATCAGCTATCATTCGTTTTGCATGATTGTCGTAATTAAAAATAACATCTTCTTTGATTTCTGAAACCACAAAATTTTCAAACACATAAACATCTGCAAAGTCGTAATTTAACTCCTGCAAAACATCATGATACAAATCGGTGTCTTTAATACTAATCACTTAGGGTACTTGTTATTGGTTACCATCTAAATTATAAAATAACTGCAACATATAGTAAAATACAAGCACTTTTATGCTTAAAAATTTACAAAAGTTGCATTTTAACCGAAATAATCCTACTTTGTAGGATTTATCCTTCTATTTTTAAATCATATGAATTGGGTAGCAATACGACAAAAAAAAAAACACCCAAATTGGTGCTTTTTGTATATAAATTAAATGGATTGCTTATGACACATTTACTAATTCTACATCAAAAATCAAATTAGCATCTGGTGGAATAACACCACCTGCACCACGACTACCATAACCTAAATGACTAGGTATAACCAAACGTGCTTTATCGCCCACATTTAACAAGCCAATACCTTCATCCCAACCTGGAATAACTTGACCAACACCCAAAGGAAAATCGATAGGCTCATTTCGTTTGTATGAAGAATCGAAAACTGTGCCGTCAATAAGTTGTCCTTTATAATGTACAGATACTGTTTGTCCTTTTTCAGCCTTTACGCCATCACCTTTTTGAATAATTTGGTAGCGTAAACCACTATCTGTTTTTTCAAACCCTGCTGCTACTTCATCTAAGGCCGCTTCTAGTTTTGCTTTTTCTTCAGCTAGTCTTTTTTCTCTAGACCCCTCAAACGTTCTAAATGCTTCAACAGCATTAAACGCTTCGGCCTCTGCGCCTACGCGTACAATTTCTAAACTATCTATGGTATCGCCTTGGGCAACCGCATCAACAACATCTTGCCCTTCGGTTACTTTTCCAAAAACGGTGTGTTTGCCATCTAACCAAGCAGTTTCTGTATGTGTGATGAAAAACTGACTCCCGTTTGTACCAGGACCTGCATTTGCCATAGATAATATACCTGGAGCATCGTGTTTTAAATCTGGATGAAACTCATCATCAAACTGGTAACCTGGGTTTCCAGCACCAGAACCTTGTGGGCAACCACCCTGTATCATAAAATCTGGGATAACTCTATGAAATTTTAAACCATCGTAATATGGTGTACCTTGAGCTTTTACAGCGTTTTCTAAATTACCTTCAGCTAAAGCCACAAAGTTACCAACAGTTCCTGGTGTTTTTTTGTATTCTAAAGCTACTAATATCTCGCCTTTTGATGTATTGAATTTTGCGTATAATCCGTCTTGCATTGTATTGGTATTTAATGAGGTGCAAATATAGAAAGGATTTACGATTTTAAATGGCTCTTTTAGAATTTTTGTCGTGCAAGTGCACTGTACACATTCACAGTAGTTGGGTTGTATTTGTAAAAAAATTCAACTAACTTCGTTTAACGAAGAGCACTAGCCGCTTGAATTGAGTTTATTGGAGTGTTGTACAATATTTACCAAGAGAACTGAAAAGGAATGAAAATAAAATTAAACGAATCAGAAAACTCTATCGAAATTAAAGATGGACTAAATAACCAATATCTGATTTTAAAAATTTTAATGATATTAAATTTAGCAAACTCAGTAATCAGAATATTTGGAAAACAAACAACTGAATATGGTTTTATTGAATATATCTGGATTGGATTGGGAATTATTTCGTTAGTTGTTCTTTTTATGTTTTTGTTTAAAATGTCAACCGCGGAAAACATTCCTGTTGAACAAATAAGTAGACTAGAAGAAAAAACTGTGTTTGGCAAGAAAAGGTTTGCACTTGTATTGAAAAACGGAAAGAAAA
>CALDUF010000114.1 GCA_937923515.1 uncultured Flavobacteriaceae bacterium | reverse complement strand
TCTGTATTACCTCGGTTTTCGGTGATGTTTTTTGCGAGTTGTGCTAGTGCATCTAGCTTTGTGTCAAATGGTGCTTGACCTGCGCGTAAATCTAAAATTTGATCATCTGTAAATCCGTTCATTTTACCAATAGCTGTATGTGCAGATAAGCAGTATTCGCACTGATTTACTTCGCTTACTGCTAAGTTTACAACTTCTTTCTCTTTTGCTTTAAGCGAGGTTTTTGCATTAGCAAAATCAAGATAATTTTTAAGAGCATTATCTGAATATGCGTAAGTTGCATAAAGATTAGGAACAAAACCTACAGCTTTTTTTAAACTGTCAAAAATTGCTTGATTGGTAGTACTTACGTCGTCTCTTTTAGGAACATTAAATGTTATCATAATAATTGTTTTTAAATGGTTTATTGAAAATTTGAAATAAAGGGTTTTTCGGAATAACAATACGCGTCAGATGCGTGAGGATTATTACAATTTCCCTTAATAATTTGTTGTTCTATGTTATTTGAAATGCTTTTAGGTGAAGTACCTAAAACTGATTTTAATATGTTAAAAAATGTTATCATCTTAATAGTGTGTTTTAATTACACTGCAAAGATGCGGTAGAGAAATGCTTTTTAAAATGGATAAGATTCCTAAGGAATTATAGATTCTTCCTCTTATACTAATTACTGCGATAAACCTTCTTTTTTTTATTTTGGTTGTTGTTTCGTGTAATTGCATCAAAATCAACTGCATTTAAGTTATGTTTAAAGCGCTTTAAATTTTACATTTAAACATGGAAAAGAGAAAATTTGATGTGTTTGTTATAGGGAGCGGAGTTGCAGGACGTTCTGTAGCAGTAGCTTGCGCTAAAAAAGGATTGTCAACTGCTATTGCTGATAATAGAGAGTTTGGTGGCGTGTGCGCTAACAGAGGTTGCGATCCTAAAAAGGTTATTTTAGGACCTACAGAGGTTTTAGAGATGGCTGCTGGCTTAAAAGGCAAGGGTATTGATAAATTACCAAAATTAAATTGGAAGGCACTTCAAAAATTTAAAGCTACGTTTACTGATTATATTCCTTCGGCAGTAGAGGACAAACTAAAAGGTTTAAATATCACATTATTTCATCAGTCTCCAAAATTCATTGATAAAAATACATTGGTGGTTGAAGGTAAAACTATTTGCGCCGATAAAATTGTTATTGCTACTGGCCGTGTACCAAGAACGCTTTCCTTTAGTGGAACCGAATTGTTACGCAACAGTGATGATTTTTTACATCTTAAAAAGTTACCAAAAAGTATTGTATTCATTGGTGCGGGTTATATCGGTATGGAGTTTGCCCACATAGCAGCTCGTTGTGGTAGTGATGTAACTGTGATTGAACATGGCGATACCGCATTAAAAAATTTTGATACAGACTTGGTTAACGAACTTATAACTTACTCTAAAACATTGGGGATTCGTTTTATCTTCAATGCTGAAATAAACAAACTTATAAAACATAAAAAAAATTGCGAATTGTTTTATAGTAATAATAAAAAAAAGCATAGCGTTAAGGCGCGTTTGGTTATAAATACTGCGGGTAGAGTGCCAGCTGTTGAAGCATTAAATTTAGATAAAGCCGACATTGCATTTTCCGAAGACGGTATAACGTGTAACGAGTTTATGCAAAGTATAACAAATGGTAGTGTTTATGCCTGCGGAGATGTTTCTTCTCACAGTTTGCCACTTACACCTTTATCTGGAATTGAAGCTAAAGTTGTTGGTAAAAATATTATTAACGGAAATTCAGAAAAAATAGATATACCGCTCGTGCCATCAGCCGTATTTACGTTACCTAATTTGGCATCAGTTGGGTATCAGGAAAACGCTGCTAAATCGCGATATAAAAATGTTACTGTTAATTATGCTGTAGTGCCAGATTGGTATAATGCAAAACGCATCAATGCACGTTTGTACGCCTATAAAATTTTTATTAATTCTCGCACTAAAAAAATTGTTGGTGCTCACTTATTAGGACCACACGCGGCCGAAACTGTAAACTTATTTACCTTAGCAATGCAAAACGAAATGACTACCGATGAGGTTAAACGTATGATATTTACATATCCGTCATGGGGTAATGATATTAAAATTATGATGAAAAGCAATGAGTAAAGTATCTTCAAACAAATTTAGGCCATCGCACCTACCGTCTTTACTTAAAGATACATACAATGCTTGGAATGCAGATGAGCCTTTTCGTTTAAGTGCGGTTGTTGCGTATTATGCCGTATTATCTTTACCAGGATTGTTGGTGATTATCATCAATTTGGTAGGTTCTATTTGGGGTGTAGATATTGTACAAGGTAAATTAACCGATGAAATATCCAGGGCTCTAGGGCCTGAAGCAGCAGCGTCTATACAATCTATGATGTTGGACACCTTAAACGAGAAAAAAAATACAATAGCTACTATTTTGGGCGTAGCCACATTAATTTTTGGAGCTACGGGCGTGTTCTATCATCTTCAAATTTCTCTAAATCAAATTTGGAAAATAAATACAAGTACCAATGTAAGCTACTTTAAAATGTTGTTAGACAGAGCTCGAAGTTTTGCATTTATATTGGCCATAGGTTTTTTATTATTAATCAGCTTTCTAGTAACGGCTGCCATTTCGTCTCTCAATAACTATATAAAAAGTTTTGTGCCAGATGTAATGGTATATGTTGCATTTGTTTTAGATGCTTTAGTTTCAGTTGGTATTATTACAGTGTTATTTGCGCTAATGTTTAAGTATTTACCTGATGCTAAAATAAAGTGGAGAACGGTATGGAAAGGTGCATTAATAACGTCTGTACTATTTGTGCTGGGAAAATCGCTTTTAGGATATTACTTTGGAGAAACAAACCCAGGCTCAACTTACGGTGCAGCAGGTACTATAGTTTTAGTATTGTTGTGGGTGTCTTACTCTTGTTTGATTTTGTTTTTTGGAGCCGAATTTACTTATGTATATGCTGAGCGTTACGGTTTGGGTATTCAATCAAGAATAAAAAAATAGACGTTGAATTTAGAACTAAAAAAATGCCTTGAGTGTAAAATTCAAGGCACAAATTTGGTTACTTTAAAATGTTTGGCGTTTACAATTTTTCTATTTCATCTTTTAAAGCTTCTTTAGTTTTCCCCGTTTTTTCTTGTAGCTTACCTAGCATTTCATCAAACTTACCTTCAGTATAAGTTACGTCATCGTCTGTTAAGTCACCATATTTTTGTTTAAAATTGCCTTTAACTTGTTTCCACTTACCTTCTAACTGATCTGTATTCATAACATAATATTTAATTAAACTTCATTTTTTTCAATACGTCTAAAGTACTACTAATCAATTCTTTTATTTAGTCTTATAGCTAAATATATTAACGCAATTGCTGTAATTCTCAACCTGTAATGAAGTTAAAAATTAGTTGAATAAGGTTAAGCAATATTAATCTGCAATATCATATTTGTAACAAGAAAAAAACTATTTTTATATAAATTATGGAACGAGTAAAAAATGAGGCGCAATACGAAGCATTGCGCGAAAAGGGATACAGCAAGGAAAAATCTGCAAGAATAGCAAATACAGAAAATGCAGGTAAAAAAGGTGGAAAAAGCAAGCCTTATGAAGAAAGAACTAAAAAAGCGCTTTACCAACAAGCAAAAAAAGTGGGTATTGATGGGCGGTCTAAAATGAATAAAAGTGAACTTATTGATGCACTTCGTGAACATTAACTTAAAAAGCTAAATGCAAATTATACAAGCCAACATAATTAGACAAATATTCATTCTTCTTTTAATTGTTCTTATAGGGAGTTTGATTTTTAGAGAAATGTTGCCCTATTTTTCAGGAGTTTTAGGTGCTATAACCTTGTACGTTTTACTACGTAAGCCAATGGCAAAATTGGTAAAAAAAGGGTGTAACCCAACATTAGCGGCCAGTAGTTTAATGATTGCTTCGTTCGTAGTAATTTTATTGCCAATAGCAAGTATCGCTTTAATGCTTGGTAATAAAATTGATGTAGCTGTATCCTACTTTGAAACAGTAATACAAGCACTAGAACAACAACTTGTTGATTGGGAGAATAGGCTGGGTTATAAACTAACATCTCAAATAGATGCGTCGGCCATTTCTGGTTGGTTAACCGAAAATTTGCAGGGGCTTGCAGGTGGTACTTTTACGTCGCTCATCGCCATTGCAATCATGTATTTTTTACTGTTTTATATGTTGACAAACCGTAAAAAATTAAGAGAATCTTTATTTGAATATATACCAATTAGTGACGCTAGTTTAAAGATTATTGGGAGCGAAACACGCCAAATGGTTCGTGCTAATGCACTAGGCATTCCTATGGTTGCAGTAGCCCAAGGTGTTGTTTCCTTAATAGGATTTTTAATTTTCGGGGTGAGTAGTCCGTTTTTTTGGGCAGCAATTGTCACTTTTGGTTCTATGATTCCTTTTGTTGGAAGCCTTTTAGGTACTATACCAGTATTTATTTTATTACTATCTAGCGGTGAAAATTTCCAAGCTTGGGGCGTTTTAATTTATGGTTTAATTGTAGTGGGTTCTACAGATAATTTAATTCGTTTATTTGTACTTCAAAAATTAGATAATGTCCACCCATTAATAACCCTAATTGGCGTAATTGTTGGGTTGCCATTATTCGGATTTGTAGGTCTAATTTTTGGGCCACTTCTCATCAGTCTGTTTCTAATTATAGTGCGTATTTATAAAAAAGAATACGGTAAACAGGGAGTAAATAAGCTTTAGTTTCTTTAATGTATACTAGATGGTAGAATTAACCAGTTATGTAATACTATCAATATGCTATTAAAGTTTAATTGATACAGTTAAAATTAATTTTAAAAGTAGCAATTACAATACATTTGCATTATGATATTTATACCTTGAAAACTATCGAAAACATAGATGCTACAGTAACAAAACAGAAACCTTACCGTTGGTTGCGACGCCTTCTTCGAATTATAGCAGCAATTCTTGTTTTTTTATTTTTAGTTGTTCTTTTTATAAGAAGTTCTTGGGGGCAAAGCATCATAGTTGATACTGTTGTTGACTATGTTGAGGATAAAACCAAAACTAAAGTAGCTGTAGATAGGCTATTTGTTACGTTTGGTGGCGATATTCAACTAGAAGGTTTGTATTTAGAAGACAAAAAAGGAGACACACTAGTTTATTCTAAACGCCTTGAAGCTAATATACCGCTTTGGGCTACCATTACAGGTAAAGCGGTAGGCGTAGATGCTGTAAATTGGCAAACACTACGTGCTAATATTACAAGAAACGATACAGTCTCTGGATATAATTTTCAGTTTTTAATAGACGCTTTTGCTCCAGCAGATACGGTTGAAGTAGCTGCAAATTCTACATCAGCACCGTTAGACGTTATTCTCGGATCGCTTAAAATGCAAGATTTCGATGTGGTTTTTGACGATAAAGTTGCTGGTATTGATAGCAGATTTGAGTTTGGGCTATTAGAAACCAGTTTAAAAACAACAGATGTAGCTTCAATGTATTTTAAAGCATCTTCAATACATCTAAGTGATGCTAAGGTGAAATTCATTCAAACACCAATAAATATAGACACAACCACTACCGACACTGTATTGCCAAAATTAGTAATAGATGCATTAAGTATCAAAAATACAACTGCTTATTACGAATCGCAGCCCAATCAATTATCTACAAATATGGTTGTAAAAGATTTTTATGCCAAAATACCAAATATCAATCTCACCGATAGTAATTTTAATTTTGATGTATTACGTTTAAAAGATTCTGAGATTATTGTAGAAACTAAAACAAATAGTAATATTGATACTACTGCAAATTTAACAAAGGAAGATGCCATATTTAAATGGCCAGATATAACGGTTGAGGCAGCAAATATAGATTTAAAAAATAATGCATTTACATATAGTGCTAACGGTGAAAAACCGCAGTTATCTCAATTTAATCCAAATGCCATTTCATTACAACACATAAATCTTCAAATTAAAGATGTAGCATTGAAAGATGAATTGGCTGGCTTCAACTTAAAAGAATTTAGCTTTAATAGTACTTCTGGTTATCATCTAAAGGAATTGGCGATGCAATTCAATGCCTCTAACACAAAAATGGCATTTAATGGCTTGCGATTTCAGCTAAATGAAAATAGTATTAACGGCGATGGCACCTTAAACTATCCGTATTTAAACTCATTAAAAGAACAACCAGAACAGGTTGGTGTACAATTGAATTTGCCTAATTTCAACCTTTCTTTAAAAGAGTTATTTAAATTTCAACCAAAATTAAAAGATAATCCGTATTTAATAACCTTAAGCCAACGTCAATTTAGTGGAAACATTAAAGCATCAGGTACTTTAGCCGACATGGCCTTGCGTAACCTAAAATTAAATTGGGGCAATACTACAAGCGTTTCGGCACGTGGTAATTTGCAACATCTTACCCAGCCAGAGCAGCTAAAATTTAATATGATAAATATAGATGCTCAAACAAATCGTAACGACATTATTCAATTTGTTAAGGAAGAAGATTTGGGCATTAGTTTACCTAAAAAAATAGCTTTACAAGGCAGTATAACAGGAAACACGCGACAAATAAATACGGATGCCACCGTAGAAACCTCTCAAGGTCTGGTATCTTTTTTGGGCAATATAAACAATGCTAATACTATTGCTTTTGATGCAGAATTAAACGTTAAACAATACAATCTCGAAGCATTGCTTAATAACCCACAATTGGGAAATCTTAGTCTTACGCTTGCAGCTAGTGGCAGTGGTTCAAATATTAATAGTCTTAACGCTGTTTTAGATGTTAATATCAGCGAATTAGGCTTGCAAAATTACGCTATTACAAACCTTGATATTGATGGTAACATTAAGAGTGGTAAAGGAAAAATAAGCTCAAAGTACAAAGACGAAAATATAAATTTGGGCTTAGAAGCTTTGGTAGTATTAGACAGTGTTGCACCTAGAATATCAGCAAATATGGATGTTATTGGTGCAAATTTACAAGCTTTAGGTGTAATGCAGCGTAATGTGAAAACGGGTATGAAAATCCGTGCAGATTTTAAAGGAAACACCAGCAGTTACAATGCAGATGTACAAGTAGAAGATGGTGTAGTGGTTTACGACAATAAAACCTATTTGCTGGGTGCATTAAGCGCACAAGCTAATGTTCAACAAGATACCACATCCATCTTAGTTGCCAATAAAATGTTAGATCTTGTGTTGCAATCTAATACCGATCCTCAAACGTTTTCTAATGCAATAAAAAATCACGTATCTAGCTATTTTACAAGAGCCAATAGCACTTTGGATACTTTATCAAAACCAGTTAATTTAATACTAAAAGGTAAAATAAGTCAATCTCAATTATTGAATGATGTTTTCTTGGTGAATGTTAAAGATTTAGATACCATAGATATTTCTCTAAATTTTAATGAAAAAGCCAGAAAGCTTAAAGCAAATGTAACCGCACCACACGTTAATTATAGCGGAAACGAATTAGATAGTATTGCGTTTTCTTTGAATTCGAATAAAGATGATTTTAATTTCAACTTAGGATTTAAAAATATTACCGCAGGACCTCTAGATATTCCTAAAACAATAATTACGGGAAACCAAAATAATAACGAGCTGTCTTTGAGCTTTTTAGGATATCATAACGGTGAGCGATTAATGAATGTAAACACTAAAATTACAGGTAATAGTGAGCGTTTAATGCTTAAAGTGAATACCGATAGTTTGATTTTAAATGCGCACAAATGGACTATTCCAAAAACCAACAAAATAATTTTAACAGCGCAAAATCTAGCATTTACCGATTTTGCCATTTCAAAAGATAATCAGTCTATCACGATTACAGATAAATTTAAAAATATAAACCAAAACCATGTAGCTCTAGATTTTAAGAATTTTAAAATTAGCGAGATTTTTAATTATCTAAACCCAGAGGCGCAAATAGCGATGGGGCGTTTAGATGGGAATTTTATATTAGAAAATCCGTTTGCCGAAACTGGTATTTTGGCCAACTTAAACATCACAGATTTTAAGGTGTTAAATACAGATTTAGGTATGCTTAGTTTAAATGGTAATTCCCTTGCAGCTAACAATTATGCTTTTAATGTTGGGATAAAAGGCGGTGCAGTAAATTTAGATTTGGTTGGCGATTATATTGCAGGTAAAGATGATGCTGAATTGGATTTGAACTTAAACATCAACGAATTTAAAATACAGGCGCTGAATACCTTGGCGTTAGGAGAAATAAAAAACGGTAAAGGGAGCGCCTCTGGTAAATTTAAACTTAAAGGTAGTACTAAAGCCCCACAATACCAGGGCAACATTACCTTGAACAATGCAGAATTTAATGTGTCGAAACTTAATACGCCATTCAAGTTTAAAAATGAAACCTTGCAGGTTAACAACAAGGGCGTTTTTATGGACAATTTTACGGTTAGAGACATCAATAATAACGCCATGGTAATTTCTGGTGATATTGGAACAGAGAATTTTTTAAATCCCACGTTTAATTTAAATCTAAAAGCCACTAACTTTAAATTATTAAACGCTACAGAAGCGGATAATGAGAATTTTTACGGTAAAGGTTCGTTTAGTGCAAAAGCAAAACTTACAGGCGATTTAAGAATACCTAAATTAAATGCAGACCTAGTAGTAAGTCCAGATACAGACGTTGTTTATGTTATGCCATCTGCAGTTGCAAATGTAGAAGAGCGCGATGGTGTAGTTACTTTTGTAAATAGAGAAAATCCAAACGCAATTCTCACGCAAACTGAGCCAGAAACAGCAACAATAAAAGGGTTTGATATTAAGGCGTTGCTGAAAACTTCAAAAGAGGCCTTAGTCACTATTATTATAGACAAAGAAACGGGCGATAATTTTAAGGTACGAGGCGATGGCGATTTTAATTTTGCTATGAAACCCAATGGCGGGTTAAGTTTATCAGGAGTTTACGAAATAGCAGACGGCAATTACGAACTTAACCTCTATAATTTGGTAAATAGAAAGTTTGATATTGCAAAAGGGAGTAGGGTAGTGTGGTCTGGTGATCCTTTTGATGCAAAACTAGATGTTCGCGCCATTTATAAATTAGAAACATCGGCTTCTTCATTAATGGCCAGTATTACCGCTGGAGCAGATCCGTCAGTAAAAAATAAGTACCGACAAGTATTGCCATTTCTTGTATATCTAAATATTGATGGAGAATTATTACAACCTCAAATCTCGTTCAATTTAGATATGCCAGAAGAAGAACAAGGTGCCATAGGTGGGCAGGTGTTTGGCAGAGTGCAACAAGTAAATAGCCAAGAAACAGAATTGAATAGACAGGTGTTTTCATTGTTGGTACTTAATAGATTTTACCCAAATCCTGGTAGTGATGGTAGTGCTGGTGGCATTGCATCAATAGCAAGAGATAATTTGAATGATGCAGTTTCAGGTCAACTTAATGCATTTTCAGATAAAATTCTTGGAAAAAGCGGTGTAGAGCTAGATTTTGGTTTAGATAGTTTTACAGATTATCAAGGAAGCGCCATACAAGAGCGCACACAATTAGACATAGCAGCTCAAAAAAAATTATTTAACGATAGGCTTATTGTGCGTGTTGGTAGCGAGGTAGATATTCAAGGTAGAAGTGCTGCTGGAGAAGCCACACCCATAATTGGAAACGTAAGTTTGGAGTATATTTTATCAGAAGATGGCCGTTACCGCTTAAAAGGTTTTAGACGTAGCGAGTTCGAAAACGTAATAGATGGGCAAACTATAGTGAGCGGTATTGGCCTTATTTTTACCCAAGAGTTTAATAAATTTAGTGAGCTTTGGGATGCTATTTTACGGAGTCAATCTAAAAAACAAGATAACGAGAAGCAAGAAGCAAAAACAATTCAAAATGCGAAAATGGATAAGAATGGTGATAAAGTTGAACCAAAAAACAACCAATAATTGAGGCAAAATTTAAAATATAATCATATAATAATACTCCTAATTAGTTGCGTTTACTCATGTAGTATTGCAAAATATATACCTGAAGACGAACGCCTATATACTGGGGCATCAATCACTATAAAAAGCGATAGCGTAATTAGTTATAAAAAGAATTTAAAAGCCGAATTAGAAACGGCACTGAGACCCAAACCCAATACAACATTTCTTGGAATGCGTCCAGGACTTTACTTTTATTACAAAACACAAAAAGCTAAACCAGGATTTTTAAATAAATGGTTTTATAAAAAAATAGGCGAAAAACCCATATATCAATCGGATGTGAAAGCGTACGAAGTTGAGGACGTTTTAATTAATAAATTAGAAAACAATGGATTTTTTTACAGTAGAGCAGTTTCAAGTTTTGAAGAAAAAAAGAAGCAAGCCTCTGTATCCTATCAACTTAATATACCAACGCCATATAAACTAGCTTCTTATACTACAGATACGTTACCCTCGCCAATAAAAACAGCCATAAATGATGCTGTATCTAAAACAAAGTTTAGAGAAAGTATGCGTTTTAACTTATCAAGTATGAAGTTGGAGCGCCAACGTATTGATGCTAGTTTAAAAAACAAAGGGTATTACAATTTTAATTCTGATTTTTTGATTTTTGAAGCAGATACAAACCAATATAAAAATAAGCGTTTTAATTTGTTTTTAGGTTTGAAAAAGAATGTGCCAAACCGCGCCATTGTGCCTTACAAACTCACAAAGATAAATGTATATCCAAATTACGAAATTAAAGATTCCTTATTAAAAACTTCTCAGCAATTTGACGCCAAAAACTACATACAAGACACCGTGTTTTTTAAGCCAAAGCGTTTAAATCCTTTTATAACCTTAAGAGCAGGTCAGCTATTTAATCCACAAATTTCCAAAAACACAGCAAGACGCTTGTCTACCATTGGAGCTTATAAATTTGTAAACATTCAGTATAAAGAAATTGATACATCTTTAACCGATAGCTTAGGTGCTTTAGAGGCTAATATTTACTTGTCGCCATTAACAAAAAGAGCCGTTAGAGCCGAATTACAGGGTGTTACAAAATCTAACAATTTTGCAGGGCCTAATTTGGCGCTAACTTTTAGTAATAGAAATTTATTTTTAGGTGGCGAAACCTTAAACATCACTGCAAACGTTGGTTATGAAACCCAGATAGCAAGTGGTGAAAATGCTGGGTTAAGTAGTTTAGAGTTGGGTTTAAAAACAGAGTTAATTTTTCCACGGGTTATCTCACCGTTCAACATCAACGAGAATTTTTTTGAATATTCTATTCCTAAAACAAAAACGAGTTTGGGGGTAAATTATTTAAGCCGAAGTAGACTATACCAATTATTATCAGGAACTGCACAATTTGGTTATTCATGGAATGCAAATAAGTATATTACGTATGATGTTAACCCCATTTCACTAAATTATACCAGTCTGTCTAATACCACACCAGAGTTTGAGACGATACTTAATGATAATCCTTTTTTAAGACGTAGTTTCGATCAGCAATTTATATCAGGCTTAACAATGTCTTTTACCTACAATGGTATGGTAGACAGTAACGACCCTGATCAATTTTACTTAAATGCAACACTCGATGTTGCAGGAAACTCTATAAGTTTATTTGGAACAACTGAAGCTCCAGAGCAACCTAAAACTTTTTTAGGCTTAGAGTACGCTCAATATGCTAAGGCAGATGTTGATGCGAGATTTCATTTAAATTTTGGAAAAAATAAACAACAAACTTTAGCCACACGATTGTTTGCTGGTTATGGTCTGGCTTACGGAAATTCTGATATTTTACCTTTTGTAAAGCAATACTTTTCTGGTGGGCCTTACAGCGTAAGGGCATTTAGAATTCGAGCGTTAGGCCCAGGTACCTACAATGGCGAAGTAGATTCGCAAACAAACAATGCTTTTTTTGACCGAACAGGAAACATAAGGCTAGAGGCTAATGTAGAATACCGTTTCCCTATTTTCGGGTTTTTTAAAGGTGCCGTATTTACCGATGCTGGCAATATCTGGAATTCTGTAGCTAACCCTGTGTTTAATGGCAAAGATACTTTTACTTCAAATTTTATAAATGAATTGGGTATAGGAATGGGATTAGGCTTGCGTGTAGACGTACAAGGTTTTGTAATTCGTTTTGATTTGGCAGCACCTTTTCACGATCCGTCATTACCCGCTGGTCAGCGTTTTGGGTTTCAGGGAGATGCTCCTGTGCTTAATTTTGCTATAGGGTATTCATTCTAAACAATTTTTATCTAGAATAATCGTATTTTTAACGATTCCAATTATATACTAAATGAAAAAAGCAATTTTACTTTTTACAATAGCTATCCTTATCATGGCTTGTAAAAACAACACTATAAATTCAGAGCACAACAAAACTGATGCTATTACATCTAAAATAGATTCATTACTAAGTGTAATGACTGTTGAGGAGAAAGTAGGGCAAATGAATCAGTATAACGGATTTTGGGATCTTACAGGACCTTCGCCCAAAGAAGGAACTGCAGCTAAAAAGTACGAGCATTTGCGAAAAGGTTGGGTAGGTTCTATGTTGAACGTACGTGGTGTAGAACAGGTGCGCGCTGTACAAAAAATTGCAGTAGAGGAATCTCGTTTAGGTATTCCGCTTATTATTGGGTTTGATGTTATACATGGCTATAAAACACTTAGCCCAATTCCATTAGCTGAATCTGCAAGTTGGGATTTAAAAGCAATTGAGAAGTCTTCAAGAGTTGCAGCAACAGAAGCCTCTGCAGAAGGTATTAATTGGACGTTTGCTCCAATGATAGATATAGGAAGAGATGCGCGTTGGGGTAGAGTTATGGAAGGTGCAGGAGAAGACCCTTATTTGGGCAGTCTTATAGCTAAGGCAAGAATAAAAGGATTTCAAGGTGATGATTTAACTAGCGTAAACACTATAGCAGCTACAGCTAAACATTTTGCGGGGTATGGCTTTTCAGAAGCTGGTAGAGAATATAACACGGTAGATATTGGTACGTCTACATTACATAATGTTGTACTACCACCTTTTAAGACTGCTGTAGACGCCGATGTTAAAACGGTAATGAATTCGTTTAACGAAATTAACGGTGTACCAGTCACAGGAAGTTCGTATTTACAACGTGATATATTAAAAGGCGAATGGAATTTTAATGGTTTTGTAATTTCAGATTGGGCTTCGATACGGGAAATGATTAAATGGGGGCATGCAAAAGATAAAAAGCAAGCAGCCAAAATTGCCGTTACAGCGGGCTCTGATATGGATATGGAAGGCTACGTGTATATTGAAGAATTAGCGCAGTTAGTAAAAGATGGCGTGATTAAAGAAGCCTTACTTGACGATGCCGTTAGTCGTATTTTAAGGGTGAAGTTTGAACTTGGATTATTTGATGATCCCTACAAATACTGTGATGAGGTTAGAGAAAAAGAAATGATTGGTCATCCAAAACATCATGAGGCTGTATTAGATATGGCAAAAAAATCGATAGTACTTTTAAAGAACGAAAACAATGTATTACCACTTAAAAAAGAAGGACAAAACATCGCTTTAATTGGTGCTTTAGCAGCAGATAAAAACAGCCCGTTGGGGAGTTGGCGTTTAGCGTCCGATGACAATACTGCGGTTTCAGTTTTAGAAGGTATGCAAGCTTACAAGGGTAACACTTTAACCTACCGAAAAGGTGCCGATGTATCTCTAGGAAAAACAGCATTTATAGAAGAGGTTAAAATCAATACTACAGATAAGAGCGAATTTAGTCAAGCTATTGTAGCGGCTAAAAGAGCAGATGTGGTAGTAATGGTGTTGGGAGAGCATGGTTTTCAATCTGGTGAAGCTAGAAGTAGAACTAATTTACAATTACCAGGCGTGCAGCAAGAACTTTTAGAAGCTGTGTATAAAGTAAATTCTAATATAGTTTTGGTTTTAAATAATGGGCGTCCTTTAGCAATTTCTTGGGCAGATGCACATATTCCAGCAATAGTAGAAGCGTGGCAATTAGGTACACAAACAGGCAATGCTGTGGCACAAGTGCTATATGGCGATTACAACCCAAGCGGAAAACTACCAATGACCTTTCCAAGGCGTGTGGGGCAAGTACCAATATATTACAATTATAAAAATACAGGAAGGCCAAAAAATGTTGAAGGTAATGTGTTCTGGTCACATTATATAGATTCAGAAAACACACCGCTTTACCCATTTGGGCATGGGTTAAGCTATACTACTTTTGAGTACAGTAATCTTAAGTTGAATGGTACAACATTTAGTGCTGAAAACGATATAACTGTTAGTGTTGATGTTAAAAATTCAGGAAACCGAGACGGTAAAGAGGTAGTCCAGTTGTATATAAGAGATGTGGTAGGTAGCGTTACAAGGCCAGTTAAAGAATTAAAGAGGTTTGAGCTGGTTGATATTAAAGCAGGTGATACCAAAACCATAACATTTACTTTAAACAAAACAACCCTTGGGTTCTATAATAATCAAGGCGAATATATTGTAGAACCTGGAGATTTTAAAGTATTTGTAGGCGGAAGTTCGTATACGAGCTTAGACGCTGAGTTCCAGTTAGAGTAATTAAGTGGTTTTTTTAAACACACAGTTATAATTGCGTGAATAAGGTAAAAAAACCGACTATTTTTGTAACAATAATACGGTTAGTAAGTCTTTATAATAACGACTAATTTAATAATTCGTAATTTTGCTATATAACATGCAACGCCATATGGATATTAATGATAATATCGAATCGCCAATGCTACTAAAAGTAGGCTTCAATAAGCTGCTTGAGCATTACGAACAATTAGCCAATAGCAAAGATGAATTTCTGTCGGCAAAGGCGAAGCGTGTTTTAAAAACAGCAGACCCATATCCAGAGTTAAGAGATGGTTTTAGTGATACTCAAATTCTAAAAGAAAGAGAGAAGGAAATTAGCGTTATTCTTCAAGATTCATTTGCACCTGTTTTAACTAAGAATGAAATTAAAACAGCCTCTGTACCGTTTCATGATATGATATTTAACGCATCACAGCGTTTTAAAAGTATTATAGATACGGCTGGTGTTGATTTTGAACTGAATATTAAAAACATGGCTGAAGACGACAGGTATATTATTGCCTGTACCATAATTTTAAATTTTTGCTATGGGTATACCTTGAATTTTAAGCGTCCGTTTTATTACGAAATACCAGACGCAAACGGCATCCTTAGGTATTATAAAATTCTTTACAATGCTGATTTTTGCGAAATAATACCAACGGATAAGGCAGTAAAAATTACTCAAGACGATTACGACGAGTTATTGGATAACTTTGATAACGTAGCGTTATGGAAAGAGAAATTTCCCATAAATAGTTACATATTTAAAGGCTTTGTAATTTCTAATATTTTTGATGTAACAGACGATCAGTCTATCTCCCAATTAAAATCTAGCCTTATTGGAGAAGACAAACGCCAGAACAAAAATTTTATGAATGAGTTTCAGGAAGTGTTTCGCTCACTTTTTGGATTTAACGATTTAAATGTTGGGTTTTCAGTATTTCAAGCAGACCAAAAAAAGTTTGAAAAAGTACATGGTATAGGTATCAACAGTTATTTGTTAAATAATGAAGACTTGGTAGAGTGCAGTGATGCACTTTGTGATTGGTCCTACAACAGACTGTTAAACGAACAAAAATACTATACTGTTTCAAACGTAAAAAAAGCACACAAACAACAAAAGGGTAAAGCGCCTCATATAACTGCGCTTTACAAACAAGGTGTTGGTAGTGCTATTTTTGCTCCAATAGCTAACGAAGATGGTTTAATGGGGATTTTAGAACTTGTTTCAGAAAAACCAAAGGTACTTAACAGTGTTAATGCAAATAAGTTGATTGATGTGATGCCCTTTATAGTATCAGCGGTTGAACAATCTAAAAAAGTAGAAGAAAATTTAATAGAAGCCATCATACAACAGGAGTGTACTTCTATACATGCTAGTGTATATTGGAAATTTGTTGAAGCTGCACGTAGATTTTTAAAAGAGAAGAATAGTGTAGGCAGTAAAGCAACTTTTGAAAGTATCATTTTTGATAATATTTATCCGTTGTTTGGGCAAATAGATGTAAAAGGCTCATCAGATGCTAGAAATTTAGCTACTCAAAAAGATTTATTGTTACAACTTTCACTTTTAAGCAAAATAATTACGCAAATCGTAACAGAGGATAAGCTTCCAATTTACGAGCAATTACAATTTCAAATTGAGAGTTATGTCACAGAACTTAAAACCAATTTTAAAGTAGATAGTGAGCATAGTATTGGTGTATTTTTAAAGGAAGAGATAGAGCCTTTATTAAAATTTCAACTTAAAAAGAGCCCTAAGTTTAAAGCAGATATTGAAGATTATTTTAATAAAATAGATGATGATCTCAACCTTATATATTACTATCGAAAAAATTACGACGATAGTATTATGTTAATTAATAAAAATATGGCTGCGCTTTTAGATGAAAAACAAAAAGACGCGCAAGCCATGTATCCACACTATTTTGAGCGTTACAAAACCGATGGTGTAGAGCATAACATGTATATTGGCGAAGCTATTACAAAAGAAGATAGTTTTAATCCGGTTTACTTGTATAACTTAAGATTATGGCAGTTGCAAGTTATGTGTGAAATGGAAAACGAATATTATAACAATCAACATAATTACCCAATAGCACTAGATGTAGCTTCAATGATTTTAGTATTCAATCAGCCGCTTTCAATTCGTTTTAGGATGGATGAAAAGCAATTTGATGTTGATGGCACTTACAATGCAAGATACGAAGTTGTAAAAAAGCGTGTAGACAAGGCATTTATAAAAGGTACTGAAGAGCGTATTACGCAAAATGGTAAAATTACAATAGTGTATTCGCAAAAAGAAGATGAAGAAGAATACTTGGGTTATATTAAATTTTTACAGAATAAAAATGTTTTAGATGATACCATCGAAATTCTTGAGTTGCAAGATTTACAGGGCGTTACTGGTTTAAAAGCATTACGAATAGATATTCTATATCATGGAAACGATGACGACCGAACATTTTACACCTACGATGATTTAATGAAAGAGATTAAGTCATAAATAGAAAATGAATCGTTAAATAGCTATTGCTAAAAAGTGCTATTTTGATGTTTTTTGTATATAAGATATTGGTGTTTCATTAGGTAACACATCTTCAATTTCTGCACCATTACTTTTAAGCGCATAACCAAAAGAAAATACCGAAATTATAATACCAATCATAAAAACGGTGTACGTAATTCTTAAAATGCGATACTTGCGTTCTAATACTTTTCCTAAAAAATAAAGGTCTTTCGTTAAAGAGCTGTATACATAATCTTTATCCTTTAATAATTCATTAACTGCCCAATCATACTCCTCTAAACTCATTTTATGAAAGTTACCAAAAAAGGTGAGGTTTACTTTTTTGTTGGCAACATCTTCCTTAGTAAATTCGCCACTAGTAATATTTGGGCGCGTCGCTATAATAGAGAGCACCATAGAAATAACGCACGATATGGTAAAAATAGCTGTAGGATATACCAAATATGGATTGGTGTCTAATTTTGATATTAAATTTGCCAAAACTAAAGATATGATAATAGCATTAACAGACAGTAAAATATTGGCTTTAGTATCTGCAATATCACTAAGTTTTATGTGGTTTCTAAGCGCTACTCTATAAAAGGTTTGAATGCCACGTTCTGGACTTTCATTTTTATATTGCGCTTTGTATTTTGCTTTCAAAGCCTCAGTATTCAGTTTGCTTTTTCTTTTCTTTTTTGTTGCTAAAAGTTTAGATAAGTTTTTCTCTTTGCGTGGTTGCCAATTTTTTATCGCATAGTCAGTATAAAACTCGTGTTTTTTTGTAAGTACTTTTATGTTTTCGTTGCGCCATTCGTTTGGGGTGTAGCTTGCAATACCTTGTACCTCTAGTTCTTTTCTCAAAAATTCACTGGCTTCAGCAAAGTATTTTTTCCCAAAATGCGAGGCGTCTGCATCTCGTATTATTTTACCTAATTCAGTTTCAGGAGAATCTTTAAATTTGGTAGCCATAATACATGTATTTACCATATCAATGGTTTTGTCGTCTACATGTTGCGCTTTCAAAAATGCAGTTGCAATCTTTACACTTTCTTCTTCGTGTCCTTCTCTTGTTTTTGTATATCCAGTATCGTGTAGTAAGGCTGCTAATTCTAAAACTTCTGCATCTTTTTTATCAACCTCGGTATTTTCAATAATCTCTCTTACGCTTCTTAAAACACGGTTAGTGTGGGTTTGGTTATGGTATATAAATGTTTGGTCTAGTTCGTCTCTAAACAATTCAAATACAAATTTTTCGGCATTTTCAATCAATTTCGACATAAAAAAATCAGGTTTTTGGTCTTACAAATTACTAAAAAAATCAGAATTAACACTTTTTGTTAAGACGTAATGAATTTACAAAAATAACGACTACCTTTATGTTGAAAAGCATATAATATTAACTAAAAACAGAAAGGAAATTATATTATGCTAACTTGGAAAGAAGTTATCAACTTTTCCGTGAACGGAAACCCAACTCCTGATAAGCGAGTTGAAAAAACTGAAGCCGAATGGCAAGCCCAATTAACTCCAGAACAATTTAGAATTACAAGACGTAAAGGTACTGAGCGACCCCACAGTGGTGCGTTATGTAGTATTTATGAGTCTGGTAAATACAACTGTGTGTGTTGTAATACACCGCTTTTTGATTCTACAATTAAGTTTGAATCTGGTACAGGATGGCCTAGTTTTACACAACCTATTAAAGAAAACGCTATAAAATACGAAAGAGATACGGCTTTTGGAATGGTGCGTGTTGAGGTGATGTGTAATACCTGCGACGCGCATTTAGGGCACGTGTTTCCTGATGGGCCAGAACCTAGTGGATTGCGCTATTGTATCAATTCTGAATCTATGCAGTTAGAAACCCAGGTTTAATATCAATAATTTATGTTACCAAAAATCAAGCTTTATGGCACCAACAGGTGCCATAAAAGTACGTATTATAAAAATTTTTTAAAAGATTTAAATTTGAAGTATGAGTTTTTAGATGTTGAGGAGTGTGACGAAAATGCAGAAGCATTACGCAACTTATACGACACTAAAAAGCTAAATTTTCCAACAATTACCATTGGAGAAAAAAAACTAAGAAACCCTTCGGATAAAGATTTAAAAAAGTGGATTGAAACGCTATTATGAAACTCAATATAAAAGATAAATTCAATACAACATTACCTTCAGATCCTATTTTGGAGCCTTTTAGAAGGCAGGTTACCCAGGCTTGTTTCTCTTATGTAACACCTAAGAAAACCTCAAACCCAGAGTTGCTTCATGTATCACCAGAAATATTAAAAAATTTGGGCTTATCGCAAACTGATGCGCAAAGTGATGATTTTTTAAAGGTGTTTACGGGTAATAAAATATTACCAAATACCAAACCTTATGCGATGTGTTATGGCGGACATCAATTTGGTAATTGGGCAGGACAATTGGGCGATGGGCGCGCCATTAACTTATGCGAAGTAGAACATAAACATAAAAATTGGGCATTACAATTAAAAGGCGCAGGAGAAACACCATACTCTAGAACTGCAGATGGTTTAGCAGTATTACGCTCTTCAATTCGCGAGTACTTGTGTAGCGAAGCCATGTTTCATTTAGGTGTGCCTACAACCAGAGCTTTGTCTTTAGCTTTGTCTGGAGATCAAGTTATGCGAGACGTTATGTACGATGGTAATGCGGCCTACGAAAAAGGTGCTATTGTATGTAGAGTGGCTTCATCTTTTTTGCGTTTTGGCAACTATCAAATTTTTGCTGCCAGACAAGATAATGCGAATTTAAAGGCCTTGGTAGATTATACTATTACACATCATTTTTCGCATTTGGGTACACCTTCAAAAGATACTTATATTGCATTTTTTAATGAAGTTACCCAACGCACATTAACCATGATTATAGAGTGGCAACGTGTGGGTTTTGTACACGGTGTAATGAATACCGATAATATGTCAATCTTGGGTTTAACTATAGATTATGGGCCTTATGGTTGGCTTGAGGGTTTTGATTTTGGTTGGACGCCAAATACAACCGATAGGCAACACAAACGCTACCGTTACGGTAATCAACCCAATATTGGGCTTTGGAATTTATTACAATTAGCCAATGCATTATATCCTTTAATTGAAGACGCAGCACCTTTAGAAGCTATTTTAGAAACTTATAAAACAGATTTTGAAGCAAAACATCTGCAAATGATGAAAGCCAAATTAGGGCTTTACGAAACGGTAGATAATGATGAGGGTTTTATAAAAGATTTAGAAGAAAATTTACAGTTAGTTGAAACTGATATGACGCTGTTTTTTAGAAACTTGAGTGATTTTAAAGATGAAGCGACAGGGTTTGATGTGCTAAAAGATGCGTTTTATGACTTTGATAATATGCCAAATGCGGTTAAGGAAAAGTGGAAGATGTGGTTTTTAAATTATGAGGCGCGATTACAACATGAGTATGGTATTACAACGGAAAGAAAAGAGAAAATGAATACTGTAAATCCTAAATATGTACTTCGCAATTATATGGCGCAATTAGCTATTGATGCTGCAGATGAGGGAAACTATAACTTGATAGACGAGTTGTTTAAAATGCTAAAAAAACCTTATGATGAACAACCACAATATGAAAAGTGGTTTGCAAAACGACCAGACTGGGCGCGCCATAAAGTTGGCTGTTCTATGTTATCGTGCAGTTCTTAAAATGTATAATGAATGTGTTAAACTATATCAATAAAATACCTGAAGGCTATTCTGAAGGTATATACATGAATGCGAAGTATGGCATTACAAAGTCAGTTTTCAACAACAAATCATTTAAAGTTTATGCAAAGGAGCTAAAAGGTACTAATTTTATAAGTTTGAATTATTACATTACATCAACTAAAAAATTATTAAAACCTTGTGAAATGCCAGAGCAAAAAGTGATTCATTTTTTACAACATGTAACTCTTAAATAAAAACAATTAAAACTATAATTATAAAATAATGGCAACATATAAAAGAGCATACATAGCAGGCGGATGTTTTTGGGGAATGGAAGACTTGTTTAGAACACGCCCAGGCGTAGTAGATACCGAAGTAGGGTATCAAGGTGGGCAAAACGATAACCCAACCTATAAAAATCATCCAGGACATGCCGAAGGTATAGAAATTACATACAACCCAAACCAAACATCCTTTAAGGAGTTACTAGATTATTTTTTTAGAATACATAATCCCACTACTGTAGACAGACAGGGAAATGATAGAGGCTCTAGTTATCGTTCTGCAATATTTTATCAAAATGAAGAAGAAAAACAAATTGCTGAAGCTATGATAGCTGTTGTAAATGCTTCTGGAAAATGGGATGGCAAGGTTGTAACTACTTTAGAGCCGTGGTCTACGTTTTGGAAAGCCGAAGACTACCATCAAGATTATTTAGTAAAAAACCCTAACGGCTATACTTGCCATTTTTTAAGGTTTGAAGAGCCGTTTGTTACTAATGGCGAGTAATATAAAACGTTGTTTTTGAATACATTAACTAAAATAGCATTTGGCGGTGGTTGCCACTGGTGTACAGAAGCTGTATTTCAATCTTTATTGGGTGTTGAAAA